>CAZTTU010000001.1:0-79669 GCA_964616045.1 uncultured Verrucomicrobiota bacterium
GTGAGGACTCTATTTGTGCCTCCTTCTGCTATTGGCAGGATATTGGTGGCAATGAGCGATGGAATGGAATTTGTATCTACTTCTATTGTCGGCAGTCCGTTGGTGGTTGTTATTGCGAGATCCTTTTCCGATAAGCGCGGAGGTGCGGGAGCATCTTGAGCAACAAGGGTAAATGCTCCAAAAAAAGCTGCGAAACAGAAAAAATCGGCAGCCCCCTTTTCCATCGTTGAATTATACGGGATTTGCACTAGATTCGCCAGCCATAATTCCGTGTATGATATTTGGTGATTCCCCGTTACTGAAATGGGATCGCGACAGGCGATCCTTTCCCTTTTATCAGTTGCCGATTTATGCAAAAAAGCTTAACCCATGCTTTGCCTAGAGGATCTATTAAAAATTGCTGAATCTCACTCTGAGGATCTGGCTGCGCAAGTCGCTTCCTTTGACATTGGTGATAGACATTTTGACTTCAATTCCAGTCCGCACCTAATGGGCGTCGTCAATCTCTCGCCTGACTCCTGGTACAGTGAAAGTGTTTGCCTTTCCGCTGAAAAAGCAGTGGATCGGGGATTAGCTTTGCGCACCCAAGGAGCAGTGCTGGTGGATTTGGGAGCAGAGTCATCCCTGCTTGATGCGGCGCGCGCAGATAGCGCACTGCAGGAATCCAGATTGATCCCGGTGGTGTCCAAATTATCGTCGCATGGTGTCACGGTTTCAGTTGAAACCTATCTGACTTCCGTTGCGCGCGCGAGTATTGAGGCAGGAGCCAAAGTAGTTAATGTTACAGGCCCGGGTGAATCGAGTGAAATCTACAGAATCGCAGCAGAGCATGATGCGGCGGTCATTATTTGTTACGTTCAAGGCAAAAATGTGCGCTCTGTAGACCATCTAGACCTGAGCGCAGATCAGATTCCAATATTAGAAGAGTATTTTGAACGCGAAATACAGCAAGCTACGAACATGGGTTTGGATAAGATTCTTGTCGATCCTGGATTGGGTTTTTATTATCGCAACCTTCAGGATAGTCAAAAGCGAATTCGCCACCAGATTAAAGTGTTCTTAAATACTTTCCGGTTACGGAAACTCGGATGGCCCGTCTGCCATGCGCTGCCTCACGCATCTGAGATTTTCCAAGAAGAGGTGCGTTGCGCTGAACCCTTCTTCGCGGTGCTTGCGGCCCTGGGTAAAACCTCTTTGATTCGCACACATGAAGTGCCCCGAACAAAGGCGGTTCTTGACACACTCAGTGTTTATTGAGGGCCACAAATAAAAACCCCCTCTTCGCCATTACTGGTGAGAAATGCGTTCTCTATTATGATCCCGTGCTGTTTCAATGTATCCGTCAGTGATTCCACCGTATAGCGATATGATACAAATAACTGGAGCGAGTTTCCTGAGTTAAATTCAAAAAACTCACCATTTGCCTCCATCACGCACGGTTCACTAAATTGATAATGAGCAACTATTCGCTGAAGATAGCCACTAGTTTCCACAGTGAATTTCACGGCGCCCTGCCCCGCTCCATGTTCCATTGGGAATTCTGCCAGCCATTCACGTGTTATGTCATTATCATATTGTGGAAGAATGGGATCCATGCCATTTGGGGCCAAATTGGCGCTGAGCAACAGCCGATCCTCAGAACGAAGTAGGATTTGCAGTCGCGGCAGGATTAGCGTGGGCGAAAAGTTCGGGATGATCCCAAAGAAAGTAAAAACACGTTCTTGTCCAACGTGTTCGTCGATAAATTCGAGCAAATTATCAGCAAGGAGCAAGTCGAAAACCAAAGGGTTTACGACCCATGAGGGATTTATTTTCAGGGCCGCCTGTGCGGTTTTGAGAGCCAGAGGTGTGCTGACGTCGGTCGGCACGAAGCGAGTGCCTTTGGGCAATGCCTTTAAGATGCCGATTTCCTTTTCGCCACCACCGCAACCGAGGGCGATAAGCGCCCCATCTGGATAAGTCCATCCTGAGGCCAGCGCCTCTGCCGCCTCAGCATAAGGTCGAATCATTTCCTTTGAGGGGGCAAGGCGATTGTGGACATTGAGCCAAAGTCTCGCCTGGCGATCAGTTTCGTAATGAAACTTGGCGGCTATGTTGCGGCGGCGGATACAATCGGCGCGTTCAGTCTCTACATTAGCGGGTGATTGGCTTTGGTGGCCTATAACCCTCATTACTGCGGAAAGATCTGGTAGAGTATCAGGTACACTAGGACGCCCGTAACAGAAACATAAAGCCATACGGGCCAAACCCATTTGGCGAATTTTCGATGTTTGTCAAAATCCCCCTTCCAAGCATGCCATAATGCCAAAAAAATAAAAGGTAACATGGCGATGGCAAGCACCACATGGGAGGCAAGCAACGTTAGATAAATCGGCCTAAACCAGCCCGGTTCGGCAAAGCGGGTGACAGCCTCAGTGGTGAAATGATAGTACAGGTAGCAGCCCAGAAAAATGGCAGAAGTAACAAGTGCTGCCACCATACATTTTTGGTGAGCTGGTTGGTTTTCACGCCGGATAAACAAATATCCGCATACCAGAAAAATGGTGCTCAGAAAATTCAAAGCCGCATTCACGGCAGGTAATTGTACAGCTTCCACTTCCTCTTTCTTAGGTAAAAATTATCATCAACTATTGGTCTCCTGAGGGAAGAACTATCGCCCATCAAATAAGATTAGCCCCAAAAGTAGGGGTAGATATATAATGGAATAAATGAACAACCGCCGTGCGGATGTCTCCGACAACATTCGATAAAAGGAAATCGCAAAAGCCAGATAGAGCCCCCCGAGAATTATGGCACCCGTGAAATACGCTATTCCTACCATTCCAAATACATAGGGCAAAATAGAAAAGGGTAATAGGCTCACGGTGTAGACAACTGCCTGTTGGCTGGTGCGTTTACCTGATTCATCATTCAGGGAAAGCATTACAAAGCCGGCTTTAGCATACTGGTCACGATACATCCATGCGATGGCGAAAAAATGCGGAAGCTGCCAAAAGTAAAGTATCGCCACCAGGGCCAGGCCTTTCTCGGTGATTTGACCGCCAGCGGCAGTCCACCCCATGAGTGGCGGCAAGGCTCCGGGAACGGCACCAATTACCGTATTCAGGGGCGTTGCCCGCTTAAGGGGTGTATACACGGCAATGTAGGAAACCAGCGTCACTGCGCCAATGACGCTTGTTAAAAGATTGACTTGGGCTGCAAGGTACACCAGTCCAGCCGCGCTAAGGGCGCCTCCCATTAACAATGCTGCTTCCGGCCTAATCTTCCCGGCCGGGATTGGTCGGTTTTCCGTGCGCAGCATTTTTGCATCCAGATCCTTTTCCAGATACTGATTCAATGCCGCCGCGCCAGAGGCCAATAAGCCGGTGCCAAATAATGCGTGAAAAAGAAGCTTCCAGTCGGCAGCGCTGGCGGCAAGATTGAAGCCCATTGTCGTCGTAATGAGCACCATCAGCGTCAGGCGCGCCTTGATCAACTCTGAGAAAACCAGTAATCTGCTGGTTGACTTCCCGCCCTTTTCCTTGGTTGCTAAATTTGAACTCATCCTAATCCAAAGCCTCACCCTGTTCTATTTTCGTGACGTCACGTACATTCGAATTTTTATTTAAGGACGGTAAATGAAGGTTTCTGCAAATTACTGCGCCCAAGACCCCCATAATGAGCGTAAGTGACCCAAAAAGCACGTGCATAGTGGCAATGTCCGCAGGCTTGTACTTTAACACCGTTAAGGCACCCAGCAAAATCTGGACAAGCACCAGGCCCAGCCAGAAAAAGGCCAACTTGGTTAAAAGATGCCGTCCTCCAAGTTTTTTTCGTGCCAGCATAACCGTGCCAAACACAAGCCCAAGAATTAAGACCGCTATCAAACGGTGTGCCATATGCAGGACAACATGGTTGGGTTTAATTTTCTTATCGTAGGGTTTAAGGAAAATTTTCACTTGACCTTCTTCCTGCGCTGCTTGCATGCCTTGTTGGGCCACTTGCTGAAGTTTTTCCTTAGCTGTTTTCAATTCCTCCTCAGCGTCAGCTTTACTTTTCTTGGCATCAACCTCAATCAGTGGAATCTGCTGCTCGGCCATCACCTTGGCTTCTTGCGCCAACCGCTTTGCCTTGTCGGTCTTGGCGTTTTGTTCTGCCTTGGGTGATTCTTGATCGCCGGCTTGTTGCGCCATTTGCTCGGCCTGTTGTGACGCTTTTTCGGAAGTTTGTTGGGCCTCTAGGGCTGCCTTTCTTTCTTCCGGTGTGTTGTCGGCTTCCTTCGCAGCTTTACCGGCTTTCTTGGCCACGTTGTTGAGTTGCTCAGCGGCTTCCCTCAGGGACTGCGCCATCTCCTTCATTTTCTGCTTACTTACCTGGCCTTTTGAATTAATCACCCTCTGTTGATCATAAAGCTCTTCCTGTAACTTTGAACGTTTATCATTGTATTTTTCCATCGAGCTTGCGTCTATGGAAGGCCACCACTGTCCATGCGCCTTGGGGAAATCCCATATCGCCAACCCGTTGTGTTGATGCCTCATGGTTGCCCCTATAACAAGCTGCAGCAGCACAAGGATCGTGGCATACAGAAAATGCGCGCTTACGGCACGCGGCACCAGCTCATCCGGTTTGCTGGCAATACGGGATTTCTGCCACCAATTACTGCTGAAAAGCGCAACCAACGCTAACACGACCAGAAACACCTGCGCCAGAGTGCCATGATAAATTCCGATGTGGTTCGCTAAATCCGGGTGGCCATACTTCCAAGCCAGCAAGACTCGGTACCCGCCCAACACACCCTGAACGATCACCATGCTATAAGCCATTGTGGCCCACCACCTCATGGCATTGCGATTTTTGAGGATTTTATATACCGAAAACACAATCATTAGTACTGCCGCAATAGCCATGATTATAAACATCCGCTCAGTCCTCACTCCCAGCAACCCAAGGGGAATAACGGTGCCCACCAACGCGATGATCCGGGTTATGCCCCTTGCTTCCCGAATCCAAAACCAGGATGTTAAGCCGGCAGTCAACAGCCCCACAATGGAGGCAAGTAGGCGATGGGAGTGTTCTTCAAAAACTCCCCACTCACCCGCCCACTTGTCTAAGGGCAGTAAAAACATGTGTTTATCCAAACTGGTAGGCCAATCTGGGACTGCTAAGCCCACCTCCTTACTGGTAACCAGTCCGCCAAGCCCAATCAGACAGAATGAAAAGAACACCGTGACTACGGTAAACCAAAAAACCCCCGCTCCTGTCCCAGTATCCTTCATTTACCGACAGCTATTAGTCCTCCGAATGAGACGGGAAGCTAGCATTGGTAAAGGATTGGGAGCAAGCATGTTGTGAATACTTTCACAAAGTTTGGGGTATTATAAATATTGTGTGATTTGGGCCATTTTAAGGGCAGTGTGTGCTGCTTCCGCGCCACGATTTGTAGTTTTATTGATGCAGCGCTTTCGGGCTTGGGCTTCATTTTCAAGCAAAAGCACCTCGTGGATCACCGGCACCCCGGTTTCAACCGCAACCTCTCCCAGCAATCGACTCACTGTTGTGCCTATATGCTCCGCGTGGACTGTTTTCCCACGGATGATCAGGCCAAGACATATGATGGCAACCGGGCGTTTCCGTTTTCGTCGGGCCAGTTTTGCCACCGCCACGGGAATCTCAAATGATCCCGGCACCCTGATTAACTCCACTTCCCCTGCCCCACTTTCGCCAAGTACACTTAGCGAAGCATCCAGCATGGCATCGACATATTTTGCGTTATAGGCAGATGCCACGATTGCTATGAGGCCTGTGGCTTTGGTTTT
This sequence comes from uncultured Verrucomicrobiota bacterium, assembly GCA_964616045.1. Taxonomy (GTDB): domain Bacteria; phylum Verrucomicrobiota; class Verrucomicrobiia; order Limisphaerales; family UBA1100; genus UBA1100. The sequence continues at coordinate 5,796 of CAZTTU010000001.1, forward strand.
AGTAGGTTTGTTCGTGCGCTTGAGCATTAAATCAGGTGCCCCATCTTGTCGCGCTTGGTCCGCAGATATTTTTTGTTATGTTTGTTGGCAGGTACCCGGATGGGCACCTGCTTGACGATCTCCAAACCATACCCATCAAGGCCAATGACTTTCTTGGGGTTATTGGTCAATAACTGTATCCTGCTCACGCCCAGATCCATAAGGATTTGCGCGCCCAAGCCATATTCTCGAAGGTCCATTGGGAAGCCCAGTTTGGAATTCGCCTCCACCGTATCCGATCCTGCTTCCTGTAATTTATACGCGTGAATCTTTGGGGCCAGCCCAATGCCGCGCCCTTCCTGTCGCATGTAGACAATTACACCATTTTTTGCCGCCGCCACCTGCTCCATTGCCTGATGCAGCTGCGAGCCGCAGTCACAACGCAGGCAGCCGAACACATCGCCTGTCAGGCATTCGCTATGAACCCGCACCAGGACATCATTTGGTCCCTCGACGTCGCCTTTCACCAACGCCAAATGATGCTGTCCATCGATTGCTGAACGGTAAAGGTGCAGCATGAACTCACCATGCTGTGTTGGCAGCTTGACGACCTCCACCTTCTCAATCAGCTTCTCACGCTGGTGCCGATGCGCAATCAGCGCCTCAATGCTGCAGATTTTGAGGCGATGCTTCTTCGCGAATCGTTTCAATTCAGGCAGGCGCGCCATGCTGCCGTCATCACTCATGATTTCACAAATAACACCCATCGCCCGGCAGCCGGCCAATTGCGCCAAGTCGACCGCTGCCTCCGTATGACCTGCGCGCTGCAATACGCCGCCCGGACAAGCGCGCAGAGGGAAGATATGCCCGGGCTGTGCAAGATCATTAGGGGTGGCTGTGGGGTCAGCCATCACCTGAATGGTTGTGGCACGATCTCTGGCGCTGATTCCGGTGGATATCCCGTTCGCCGCATCCACGCTAACCTGAAAATCCGTGTTAAATGCCTCCTGATTCCGGGGCACCATTCGTTCTATGCCCAGTTGCCGCAGGCGATCTTCAGTGGTCGGCACACAAATCAGACCGCGACCATGTTTGGCCATAAAATTGATCGACTTGGCCGTCGCGTGTTCTGCGGCCATGATGAGATCCCCCTCATTCTCCCGGTCTTCATCGTCGACCACGATGACCATCCGACCTTGACCGATATCCGCGGCAATTGCCTCAATTGAATCAAACGGCGATTGAGCCGCGCGTTTCTTTTTTGTGGTTGCTTTACTACTCATGTGATTAACCAGTAAGAATCTTAGGGACTTGGGCGAGTGCCTCATCCAACTTGTCTGGGTTTTTGCCCCCGCCACGAGCAGTGTGTGGTTTGCCACCTCCCTTGCCTTCTACTATTGGGCAGATGGCCTGAATAATGGCTCCAGCCTGCACCTTATCAACAAGGGGCTCAGGCACCGACGCCACCAGGGCAACGCTGCCTTCGCAAATTGCACCCAGTACTATCACGCCTTCAAACTGTCCCTTGATCGCATCCACCACCGATTGGGCGAAATTACCATCCGCATCCCCCAAATTGGCCGCGATAAATTGAATTCCTTCGACATCTATCGCGCTTGGCAGTAACCCCTTGGCCATATCTGCCGCGCGACTTTGCTGAATGGATTTGAGTTGTTTTTCCAGTTTTTTGGCGTGCTCCAATGCCTGTTCGACCTTCTGTTCAATATTTTTGATCGGCGAATTCAACATTCCGGCAAGTTGCATGATCCGGCCCGCATCAACGCGCGCCTGCTGGGCAGCAACCAATCCAGCCACCGCCTCCACCCGCCGGATTCCAGCGGCTATCGCTGATTCCGAAGTAATACGAAAAAGCCCCAGCTCGCCCGTAGCTCGGGTATGTGTCCCCCCGCAAAGTTCCATGGAATAACCATTCAAACTGCCTTCTTGGCCCCCAATTTGCACAACCCGCACCAAGTTTCCGTACTTCTCATCGAAAAACTGCAGGATATCGTTACGGTCACGCACCTCCTCATGTGGAACCTCTGCCCAAGAAACAGAGTCATTTTCTAGAATCCGTTCGTTTACCAAGCGCTCAATATCGGCAATCTGCCCTTGGGAAAGTGCCTGGCAATTAAAATCAAAGGTCAACTTCTCGGGACCAACATATGAGCCCTTCTGTGTTGAAGCTACACTAGTCACTTCATGTAAAGCCCAATGGAAGAGATGCGTAACCGTATGGTGCCTTTGAATGGCCATCCGGCGTGAGACATCAACCGCAATCTCCAGTTCATCTCCCTGTCCCGGCGCAGTATCCCCTTTTAAATAATGCAAAAAGACATCCCCCAGCTTTTGAGTGTCGGTGACAATCCAGGTCTGTCCATTTGCTGATGCCGTCCCTGAGTCTCCTACCTGCCCCCCCATCTCCGCGTAGAAAGGCGACCGATCCAAGGCAATGGCAACCCGTTTCTTTTCTCGGAGCACCTCCAACACCCGGGCTCTGGAGACCAGATTATCAAATCCTGTGAATTCTGTGCGCACACTGACACTTAAGCTTGAGACATTGATAACCTTCTTCTTTTGCGCCGCACGCGCTCTCTCACGTTGCTCCTCCATGAGTACATTAAACCCAATCTTATCAACCACCAATCCGGCCTCCTTCGCCATTAATTCGGTTAAATCTAAGGGAAAGCCATACGTGTCATAAAGTTTGAAGGTGAAACTCCCCGTCAACTCACTGTCTCCACTGAGTCCTTTGACTTCCTCCTGGAACAGTTCTATCCCCCGGTCCAACGTCTCATTAAAGGCCTCCTCTTCCAAGAGAATAGTGGACTTAATCAATTCCTTGTGTTGCTGTAATTCAGGGAACACGTCACCCATTGTATCAACCAGTACGTCAACTAGTTTGTAAAAAAACGGTTCTTGAAATCCAAGTGTGCGCCCATACCGGACAGCGCGGCGCAAAATTCGGCGCAGGACATAATTGCGATCTGTGTTCCCGGGCTGAATGCCATCAGCAATGGAAAAACTCAAGGTGCGGATGTGATCGCCGATGACCCGAAAGGCGACATCAATCTTTTCCTGTTCAAGGCTTTCTGGGCCCGGCAGAGTAGCGGTGTATTTCTTGCCGCACAGTTTCTCTATTTTCGTAAAGATAGGACCAAAGACATCCGTGTCATAGTTGGAAACAACTCCGCTAAAGTCGGTAAAATTTTTTGTGGATTGGATTATTGCGGCCACGCGCTCAAAGCCCATACCCGTGTCAACGTGCTTGGCTGCAAGTGGCTCAAAGCTGCCGTTCTCATTGGCGTTGTACTGTATGAAAACAAGGTTCCAAATCTCAATACACTGGGCGCTGTCGGCATTAACCAGCTGCCCCTTGCTGTCTCCCTTGGGGGTGAGATCAATATGCAACTCGCTACAGGGGCCACAAGGCCCTGTGTCTCCCATCATCCAGAAGTTGTCCTTCTTGTTTCCATTGACGATGTGAATAGAAGGATCAAGCCTCGCTTCTTCAAAAAGCGAAATCCAGCAATCATGTGCTTCTCGGTCAGGCTCACCTGGTTCACCATCACCGGGCAGGTAAACCGTTGCGTAAAGACGCTCTTTTGGAAACCCCCACACTTCTGTGAGAAGTTCCCAAGCCCACTGGATTGCTTCTTTCTTAAAGTAATCCCCGAAAGACCAGTTTCCGAGCATCTCGAAAAATGTGTGGTGATAGGTGTCCATCCCCACATCGCCCAAGTCATTATGCTTGCCTCCGGCACGTATACACTTTTGGGTATTGGTGGCCCGACCGGGCTTGTAGGGACAGGTTTTTTCACCGAGAAATATTGGCACGAACTGATTCATGCCAGCATTTGTGAAAAGCAGGTTTGGGGCCTCAGGCATAAGGGCCGCCGAGGGAACAATGGCGTGATCCTTCGCCTCAAAATAATCAAGGAAGTCTTGCCGGATTTGACGGCCAGTGCGTTCAGTGAATTGGCTCATTTCTGCGTGGGTACGCGATTGATGGTGTGAAATATTTGCTGCTTCAACAATTCCTTTCCATCAGCAAATTTCATATTGAAAGTGATGAGCGACTGCATCACGGGCTTAATATCTTCAATTTCAAGAAAGACAGTTTTCTTATCATCGGAAAGTTTAATAGCTTTAATATCCACCAAATCACCCTGCTGTTTTTCGCCGATAATCTTAGTGGGATCATTAACTGAAAATCTTTTTAATCCAGGGTCTTTGGCCCATTGATAATTCCACTGATGGATGGACCAGTTTTGAGTGTCTACGGCTGTAGCAGGATTAACTGGGATAGTAAACGTTATCGCTAGCCCGTTTGATTTCACCTTTAAGTCCTTGGTCATGTAAACGGGCTTCCCAGTATAACGCACCCTGTGGAAAGCCCCATCACGAACCCCGTTGGTTTGCCAAGCACGCATGCCTGCCAAATATAGCTGACCATCGCTGAGATTAAATCGGGCACGTAAGATGCCGGAATCAAAACGCAATGAAAATCTGGAGGCTGCTCCTTGGCATTGTGCATCCACATTCTCGTGCATGATTTTAAATAGGATGCACTTACCGTGAGACATGTGCAGCAGATCACCCTTGAAAGGGCCCCATTTATCGCTGGTTACCCATACTTGGGCAGCGCTAGAATTGTCCGCCTGTTGCGGCAGCCAAAGAAGCGGCTTAGCATAATCAGACGGAGATTGCTCCCGATGCGCGGAGGGCAAATGGCCATAAAAACGCCCAGGCTTGATGAGGTTAAGTCGTGAGGTGGGCACCCAAGGGCCCTTGTTATCAGAACTAGTGATTTCGCCGTTAACGCCGACGCATAAACCACTGCGGGCATGGTGTCCGGTAGCGAGGACCTCTAGATGCTTGCCATCTTGAGTCACCTTCAGCAGGCATCCATCATGCGGCGTCTTGCCTTCCCCGGGGTTGCTGGCCTTGATGAAATAGAAATTACCTTTGGAGTCAACCTCCAGATTCAAGCAGTATTCGTTGAAGTGGTTGCTAATGGAAACATCGTTGTTGAAGTTCTCATAAAAGTCTGCCTCGCCATCCATGTTGAGATCGTGGAAGCGCGTAATTTGGTCGCGGCCTAGGACATAAATTTGATCGTCCAGGATCTTTAGTCCAAGTGGTTGAAAAAGTCCCGTGGCATACCTGCGCCATGTTAACTCCTTTAATGTTTCATCTATCCCACTCACGATCCAGACATCACCCGTCAAAGAGCAAATTGCTGCAGACTTCCCATTTTTGAAAAAGTCAAAACCACTACAGCGAATCCAAGAATTCCACGGATTGTTTTCGGGGATTGTAATTGTGTCGACCACATACGCTCCGGAAGAGTCCCCCAGCTTGCCAGAGTTTCTGATCGGCTTGCTCCACTTGGTTGGCCCACCCTTGATGAGCGCGTCCAGTGGTTGCGTTGAAAACTTTATTTTTTTGAATCCGTTGAATGAGCCCAGATTTTTCTCCGGGCCACTCCATTGGGCGATAATAAATTGGCTTGTTGGCAAGAGTGACTTGATATCAGCTATGACTCGGCCGCGATCAACCCTCAACTTAACACCCGTGCCGATCACGGCCGTTGCAGTAACAATCCCATTTTTTTTAAGTGTTACCAAATCATCTTCAACCGCACTAATTGCGCCATTAACTTCGCAGATGAATAAGCTCATTGGGCTTTTCCCTGGGCTGCGTTTGATTTTAAACTGCCGGGTGAAGATGCCATTGGTGTACGCGGGGCTTTCCAAAACACCTGCAGCGCCAACGGTGTAAGAGAGCACTACTCGGTTTCCATGCGTGTAATGTCCCCGCCATTTGGCCCATTCACGAGGGAGTGGATTTTCGGAATAGACGTTTACAGCATCGATAGTTGGCGGGTTCGGTTCTGTCCATTCGCCTTGGGGGCCAGCCCAGCCAGGGGTCATGCTGGTTCTAAAAAGAACACGACCCGCCGGTTGTGGCACGCCCTCCAAGCCTCCGCCATCAGCAGGTAGCTTCAGAAATCCGCCCGTCCAGGCTGCAGCTAAGCGCAGGCGCTCAGTGTCAAAGCAGATAGATGCATTATTATCAAGTCTGATGTTCAAGCCTTTCAAAGCTGGACGCCACACGCCTTCATCCATCGGCACCTCTAGTCCATATGCCTGGAATGGGCCAATATCCATATCGTCCCACTTTGAATGCTTCACATCTGTTTTCGTTGCCTTCTTGGGGCTTGCTGGCCCACCCATGCATATCGGTTGGGCGATTGCCAATAGCATAGTTAAAAATGAAAACAAAAAACGCATGTCGTTTTCGTATGCCAAATATGTCGGCAAATGGCGATAAAATAAGTGCTCGGCCTTGCCTGTGTTCTGTCACTGCGCTACAAATTCCCGGCTTTGAAAAAGCAGTTCTACATTACGACAGCCATTGACTATGTGAATGGTCAGCCCCATCTCGGTCATGCCTACGAAAAGGTGATCACTGACGTTATTGCGCGGTCGCGGTGTTGTTTGGGCCAAGAGGTCTTTTATTTGACCGGACTTGATGAGCACGGCCAGAAGGTGCAACAGGCTGCTGAAGCCAGCGGGCAGGATTCCCAAGCCTATTGCGATAATCTGGCTGCTGACTGGCAGGCTTTTGTCGAAAAGCTCGGTATATCGAATAACGATTTTGTTCGCACCACCGATGACCGCCACAAGGAGGTGGTGGCTGAGGTTCTTCAGCAGCTGCATGATAAGGGGGAGTTTTATCAGGATGAGTACGTAGGTTTTTACTCAGCCAAACAGGAAACTTTTCTTACCGATAAGGACCGCAATGAGAAAGGTGAATTTGACGCGATCTATGGCGAGGTGCAGGAGCTATGGGAAAAGAACTACTATTTTAAGCTCGGGCAACACCAGCAATGGCTCATTGATTATATTGAAGCTAATCCGGATTTTGTGGCGCCCGACTATCGCCGTAATGAGGTCCTCGGCTTCCTAAAAAATGAGCAGCTTGAGGACCTCTGTATTAGTCGCCCGAAAGAGAGACTGGAATGGGGCATTCCCCTGCCCTTTGATCCCGATTACGTTACCTACGTGTGGTTCGATGCCCTGACCAACTACCTCAGCATCCCCCGTGCACGCGGTGAGGAGACTTCCCTTTGGCCGGCGGACATCCACGTGATCGGCAAGGACATCCTCAAGTTTCACGCCGTCTACTGGCCCATCATGCTTAAGGCCGCCGGATTGGAATTACCCAAGCAGGTGCTGGTCCATGGATGGTGGCAGAAGGATGATCAGAAAATGAGCAAGAGCACCGGTAACGTGGTTGATCCGATTGGGGTGATTGATGAGTGGGGATTGGACGCTTTTCGCTATTACGTTGTGCGCGAGTTGGCTATCGGGCCTGATGGCAACTGGACCGATGAGGGGTTTGCCACTCGTTATGGCGCTGAACTGGCCAATGGGTTGGGCAATCTGGTGAATCGCTCCCTCTCGATGCTCAATCGCTATCGTGAAGGTGTCGTGCCCGCGCCGCATGATGAGCTTACAGCCGAAGCCACCGCAGCACGGAACAAGCTGGTGGACCAGTTGCGGGCCAATGAGCTGCAGGCGGGCTTACTGACCATTTGGGGCTTTATCGCGCGTTTAAACCAATATGTGGATGAGACTGCTCCCTTTAAGATTGCCAAAGATCCTGAGCAGGCTGAGCGCTTGGGCGAGGTGCTATACAATCTGGCGGAGGGCTGTCGTTTGCTGGCTGTTTGGCTCCAACCGTATCTGCCCACCACCAGCCGCCGCATCCTTGAGCAGCTCAATCTTCCTCCGGATCTGGTGAACATCGCTGAGGCCGACTGGGGAGCCTTAGCAGAAGGCCACAAGATAAACGCGCCTGAGGCGCTTTTCCCACGACGGGATAAATAATTGACCCGATAAAAACTGCCTGTCAGCTTGATGTGAATGGGAATTTATATCGACAGAAACGGCCAGAGACTTGGCCCATATCCTCTCGACCAAGTTAATCAGTGTTTGGAGCAGGGCTCATTGTTGCCCACTGATTCCGCATGGCACGATGGCATGACAGATTGGGTTCCCCTTAATCAAATAAATGGGGTCATAATTCCGGGTGATTCACCCGCTCCACCTCCGCCTCCAGCGGGGACACCCTCTGCACCACCTTCCGTTATTGAGGGGTCAACATGCCCAGCGTGTCAGGCTCCTATTAATTCGGGTCAAGCTTTCTGCATGGGATGCGGCGCAAACCTGCAGAGTGGGCAAGCTCCCACTCTGCAAACGACAACCCAATCAGCTGGCAAAAAGAAGCTCCTGATAGGTATTGGGGCGGGCGTAGGGGTACTGGCACTCGCAGCTGTCGGGATTTTTGTGATCTATCCAAAGCTGTCAGGTGATGGAACCAATCAAGAATCAAGCGAAACAGTCCCGGGCCAATCCAACGAGCAAAAGGCTAAAGTGGATCCACCATTGCCTGATGATATTCGCTCTCTAAAAGCATTCCTGGAGCCTGGAGCCAACCAGTTGTCCGCCGCTCACAAAACCAAGGCACAATACAAACTTGGCAAACTGCTTCTTGAAAAAGGACACGAAGCCGGAAGTGATGACCTAGAGGATAAGGTAAAGGCGGATGCATTATACCCGGAGGCGGTGAAATACCTAACGGCGGCTGCTGAAGGAGGGGACGCTGGTGCACAGTATGAGCTTGGGAATCATTTTTCATCTGAAAAAGATCTTATAGTTAATGGGAGAAAGGTGGGCCAAATCTCCAGATACTCTGGGAAAGTCTATGATACTAGGCATAAATGGTACATAATGGCAGCTGAGCAGGGCCATAGCTCAGCAGCTTTCAGTCTTGCCTATAATTACATTAAAGGGAAAACATCAACGACCTCTCTAGAAGAGAGATTATCTGAGGCAATTAAGTGGTTAACGGTCGCTGCGGAAAACGGAGGCGGGGGGAGTGCATATCTTATTGGAGAATGTTATTATCTGTCTCGGCTTCGTGAGTCGGCTTTTATCAGTGATTTTGAATTACATAAGATTATCCATGCCAAAAGAGAGCCTAAAAAGGCATGTGTGTGGTTTAGTATTGCTTCAAGGCGAAAATTTAATATCGGGCTCGATGAGGATTTCCATAAATATGCAGCCGAGGATATCGAGTCCCTTTTAAAGGAGGGATTGCTGACTCAGCAGCAGATTGACGAAGCTGATGCCTTGGCCGAAAAAATGATTAAGGACAATCCCAAGCTAATCGAACGTTACTCTGGAGAATAACCTGTCCGGTAAAATCAAACTGTTACTTGGCGTCCCAAGCGTCGTTAATCAGCCTGCTTAACTCCGTAACTTTCTTGGTATTGGCATTGTCCCTTGGGAGCCCGAGCCATAACATCTTCCTTTTGCGGCAAAGGATGCCCAAAAGCAAATAGATGCGTTGCATGAGTCAAGCTTGCTTTGCTCTCAATGTGCTCCTTCACACAAATGCATCTTGAGATGATAAGAATTAGAAAGTATGCTCCGATTCGATTTAGCGGATGACCGCTGGGTTTTTTACCCTACTTGGCTGCGTAAATCACACGCCCTGGAACGTAATAATAAGAAAGGGGCCTTGCCTTCGATGCTGGCCGTCAGGCCTTGACTGGAAGTCGTAAGGCAGAGATTGGGCCCCACCTGGAACACAGTTCCTAGGGCCTGTACAGCGCGGCTGGGCGGGGTAATTTTTTTGTATCCAACGCCCAGGCACGCTACAGTCACCAGCGTGGCTGAGGCAGACCTTTTCAACACCCCGCAACCCGAGGCGAACACACCCCATGCAGGCCGGGATGCCCCCGCCAATCAATCCCCACTGGCAGCCCGCATGCGGCCGCGCACGTTGGAGGAGTATGCAGGCCAACAACACATCCTCTCAGAAGGCATGTTGCTGCGGCGGGCCATTGAGGCGGACCGGGTCCAGTCGGTGATATTTTACGGCCCACCGGGTACCGGCAAGACGACACTGGCCCAGATCATCGCCAATCGCACCAAGAGCCGTTTTGTAAGACTAAGTGGCGTGGAAAGCAACGTGGCCGAGATGCGACAGGTATTGGCTGGCGCGGCCAATCGACTGGAAAACACCGGCAACTCCACCCTGCTCTTCATCGATGAGATTCACCGTTTCAACAAGGCTCAACAGGATGTCCTGCTGCCGGATGTGGAGGGCGGCACCGTGCGGCTTATCGGCGCAACAACTCACAATCCGTTTTTCTTTGTCAATTCACCGCTGGTATCGCGCTCGCAGATTTTTGAACTCGAGCCCTTGAGCGAGAAGGATACCCTGGGATTGCTTGGGCAGGCGTTGACCGATGCGGAGCGCGGCCTGGGCCACATGAATATTACAGCGGACGAAGAAGCGCTAAAACACCTTGCCACTGTCTCCGATGGCGACGCGCGCAAGGCACTCAATTCCTTGGAAATCGCCGCCCTGACCACCGCCCCAGGAAAGGACGGTGCAATCCAGGTTAACATGGCCGTTGCCGAAGCGTGCATCCAGAAGAAAGCGGTGGTCTATGATGGCGATGGTGACGCCCATTACGACACCATCAGCGCGTTCATCAAGAGTATCCGCGGCAGTGACCCCGATGCGGCGCTATACTGGCTGGCCAAGATGATCCACGCCGGTGAGGACCCAAGGTTTATCACGCGCCGCCTGATGATCTCCGCCGCCGAAGACATCGGCTTGGCTGATCCCATGGCGCTTGTGCTCACCACCTCTTGCCATCAAGCCGCGGAATTTGTTGGCTGGCCCGAGGCACGCATCCCCATTGCTGAAGCCGCCATCTATCTCGCCACCGCCAATAAAAGCAACAGTGCATACACTGCGATCAACGCTGCGCTGGAGGAGGTGCGCAACGGACGCACCATCCCTGTTCCCAAGCACCTTCGCGACTCCCATTACAAGGGAGCAAAGCAACTGGGTCACGGCGAAGATTACAAGTACCCCCATGAATACGATGGTCATTTCATAGCCCAGGATTACCTGGGCGTAGACACGCGGTTCTACAATGCAACCGGGGAAGGCGTTGAAAAAAAAATCAAGGATCGAGTCATTGCTTGGCGGGCACTGCAGGAAAAGGCAAAACAGGATGACGACTAAAGAAGACAAGGCGTCTGTGCGAGCGAAAATGAGGAAATTACAAATTAATCAGGACGTGCGCGCGACTGGTTCGGCGAGTATTTGCAACAGGTTAACCGCTCTCACCTTTTGGCACGCCAGTGACACGGTATTGCTCTTTGCCCCCTTGCAGGATGAGCCAGACGTTTTCCTGTTGCCACAGAAAGCGAAGCGCTTCTGTTACCCGCGCTATAATTCTGACCGGGGCTACGAGGCAGCAACAGCGAATGATCGGAGCGAATTATCCACCGGGAAATTTGGAATATTGGAGCCATCTCCGGATGCAATTGAGGTCGCTGCCAGTGAAGTTGATATAATTGTAGTGCCCGGTATGGCTTTTGACAAAAATTGCTATCGATTGGGGCGCGGGCACGGGTTCTATGATCAATGGCTCGTGAATTTATCTGGGGTGAAGATTGGGGTTGGGTTTGATCATCAACTGATCGACTGCGTGCCGCAAGAGGCGCACGACGTAAAGTTGGATGGGGTGATCGTCCCCTCGCGTTCTGTGGGCGCAGTATGACTACCGATCGCGGCGACCAGTGCCCTGGTACTGGAACCCGCGAGGTTCACTCCAAGGGCGCTCGGAGACATTTTCCGTATGGGTGCTCCCGCAACCGGCTGAGGAAAGGAGCACGAAAACCCCGCCCCCCAGCAGCAGGCCTGTCATGGAAAGCAATGCAAATTTTTGGATTATATTTTTCATTTTGGCTGAATATTGCGCCCCGCCTTACCCGAACCATTTGAGCCTGAGACAGGCAAGGGTGCTTTTAGCTTTCCCGGAGGCAACGGTTTAGGCCGCGAAATTTCCGGGGTTTTAATAATGACAGGCTGTCTCTTTAGGAGCTCAACGAGTTTTCCTGGCGTGTGGCCAAGTTTCTCATAACCCTCAAGCTTCTTCTGGATTGCGTCGAGTTTGCCGGACTGTTCAGCCACCATCCTGTCAGCATGTTTCAGTTTCTCGGCTATAGCCTTATTCTCCTTGCTTCTTTTGCTTAACTCGGAAACCACAGATTCATTGGTTGAACTGAGAAATGTAATCTGCTCCATCAATGCGCTTTGGTTTTTATTCGAATCATCCAATTTGATTTTCAGTTCCTCATACTGCTTTTTGGCACGATCCTTTTCAGCCTCATATTGCTTCCTGGAATAATCACCTTTTTTCTCAGCTGCGGTCAGCTTGTTTTTGGCGTCTATAATACTTCCCTCTGTCGTCTTGAACTCTTCCTGGAGCTTTCTTAGAGTTGTTACCTTTTTCTTGTCACTTTCTTGTGCATTTTGGAGGTCGGCTTTGATCTTGGGAATGTTGACGAATTGCAAGATGACACTGGTGCCAAGTGATACAAGCAGCAAAAGTATAAGTGCAATGACAGCAGCTTTTTTCATCGTTAATCAGTTTTCATGACCCTGTCCCCGTTACTAAAAGGAGCAAGAGGAGGGGGGAATCCCTTTTTATATATGGCAATGGAAACAGTAGGGTTGGCCCGACTGATTTCCACCTTGCCCAGCGCCTTGTTTCCGGTGGCGCTAAAAATTGTAAATCCATCACCCTTCTCAATACCATTGTCTGAACCGACATTGATAACGTAAAATTTATTTGCCGAATCAAAGCTCTGGATCGTACCAATCTCGCCAGCAGTTTTTGCTTTTGGGCGAGGCTTTTTCTTGGGGGTAGGGTTTGATACCGCCTTAAGACTCGCAAGTTCATCAAGCTTTGACTTAACATCCAAAGCTGTTCCCAATATTTCATAATCCGCAAGTTTCCCCTCTAAAGTTGGCACCTTGTCAGCCAGTTGCTGGGCCAGTAGCAAATCTGAATTTGCCTTTGCTGCAGCTTTTTGGGCCGTTTCAGCGGCCTTGGTTGCATTATCAATCAATTCCTTGGAGGTGCTGTTTGCGGTAGTCTGGGAAGCAAGCTGCGCTTTAAGGTTGGTAATCTCTCCGTCCTTGGTTGAGGCTGCGGTTAGGGCGGCATCCTTTTCCTTCTTTAATGCCCTTTCACTGGCAGAGGCCGCTGCTACTTTTCCGACTGCGTCATCCTTCGCCTTTTTCATTTCGTCCACCTTGCCGGACTTTGAAAGGCCAAAGAAAATTCCGGCACCTGCAGCAAGGATGTTTAGGCCTAGGATAATCTTTACTATATTATTCATTGAACACTCCTTCCATTGACCAATTTAACCCCACCGACAAGGGTCTGTCAATATTGTGAGACGGACAAATACGCCTATTTGCCCTGATTTGGCTGGAATGGCGGGAGATTGCGGAATGGTGGCAACGGGGTCGCGCCTCCGCTTGGCGGTGGGATTGCGCTCGAATCCTCTTTGGCAATTAACTCGCTTCGCTTTTTGAGCAGTGATTCAACTGCGTAACCTTCCACCTGAAACACCCATTTATTAAACCTCTTTTCCGCTTCAAGTTTCTCTTTCAATTTCGCCTGAGCCTCAACCCATTCGCTGTCCAGACGATCTTTATCCTCCGGTTTCTCGTCGGAACCCGGCGCGCGTTTTTCCGGGAAACTGGCGTTGATATCCAGCTTAAGCGTGTAATCACCATTTAGATTCTTTTTACTTACTGTGACTAAGTATTTAAATCCGTCACTGGTGCCGACCTCAATTTTTGTTGCATTCTCATCCAGGGATGCGGCCTGTTGCTTATTGGCGATATCTTTAAAACTCGGCGAAGAAAACGGAGTTGTAGGTGCGGTGGCTGTGTCAAGCTTCTGGTCTTTCTTTGATCCTGCCAATGACCATTCAGCAGTGCCATTCACATCCGCTTTAATTATTTTCCAGGAATTGGTTGATTCGGTGCCGGCATAGGACACGGCGATACTGCTTGGGTTGTCTATTTTGAAAAAATCCTTATTCAACCAATCGCTCGGCGTGGTTGTGGCATTACTAAAGGTCTGGTCAACAACAGCGATGGTCTCACGGTTTCCATTCAACATTATAAACCGTCGATCAGCAAAATCGCCACCACCAAAGACTGAGGAATTGCCCGTGTCCCGTGCAGGCGCAATTTCCTTGCCAAGATTCAAAGTGTAAACTGCCTTTGCAGCATCCCCTAAAAGTGTGACCTGCGTAGCAGTGTTAATTGCACTTTTTCCTGGCTCCAGTAAATGAATGCGCCCCAATTGGTTGGCGCTAGCCGACACCTGTCGCAAAACCTTCATTTCCTTGAACTCTTTCACGAAACGCTCGATTCGGTCAGGGTCAGCCGGGAAATCCCTGCCGTTCCCAACAACCCAGGAATCTTTTCCCCGGCTTAAATTGAGTGTTTCCACGACGGCGCTTGTCTCATTTGCCGCAGAAATCTTAATGGATTGTATCTTCCCAACAGGTAAATCAGCCAGGGGCTCCTGCCCTATAATCATTTGCGGCTCCCCATTCCCTCCGGTGCTAATCTTATACACTACCACTACAAGCCCAAGGGCAATACACATTGATACTAGTTGTTTGTTTTTCATCAGGCTTGTGTTCTTTTTCTTGTCTGGATTGCCAAACCGACTCCGAAGAGGGTGATGAGAAATGGCATGCCCGCGATGCTATACCATTTGATGCGGTTACGCAGGGATGTTATGGCGGCAGTGCGTTTTTTCTTTATCCGCCGGATCGATTTTCGGGCTGTATCCTGTGTCTCCTTAAACTTAGCTCGACTATCCTCCAATTTTTTTTGGTCCTCCTTTGACATTCGAAGGGTGATAACCCTTTGTCCAGTCTGCAAGGCTTCCTGAAACTGCTCTTGCAGCTTCTTTGCCACTTCAGCTTCTTTTGCAGCTGCCTCCTCCAGGTCCTTCACATGTTTGTCGAGCTCCTCCTGAATATCGGCGGTTGCCTTCTCCTCCATCTCGTTCAGTTTCTCCAAAGGACGGATGCGGTTGGCCAGCCCTCTTATGCGAATGAGATCCTCATCCCCTGTCATGTAACCAACGAGATTCATAAAGAAATCCAAGTTACTGCTCCGGAAGAAGGGGCCGCGCAATTGGTCAAGCTGATAAATGGCATCATGAAGAAGATCCACATCGCCCACCAACACCACTGCCGGCGTCTTGCCCTTTAACGCAACCTTTAGTGCTGCGTCCTTGGGCTTGGGTGTGGTCGAGTTGGTATCCGGGGCAATGGCTTCGGGATCCCCGTCACTAAAGGCCGTCTTAAACGGGCCAGTCAGCTTCAATGCCAATATATTTGCCTGACTTGTTCCGGTGAAATCCTTGAGGATTTGAGCCTGAGATTTTTGGAAGGAAGGGAAAGGGAATAGTGGCTTGGCTTGACTGCCTAGAATCATCATAGAATTGGTTGAGCTTTGAAACAGCATGGTTTGGGAGAGCCCCTTATCCTTGGCATTGCCTGTAAACCCGCCAAAATGTATGCCCGACAGAGTGCCAAGATTTTGTACTACGGGATCATTTTTATTGAAATCATCATCTTGAATATGCACGGCGGTGGGAAACTGTATGCCGCTTTCTTGGGGGCGAAGGCCGTATGCCTTGTCAGACAGGACCATACGATCCGAGAAGCTCAATCCCCATGCAGATAGGAGTTTGTTGAGAGTAGAACGACTCTCTCCGCCTCCGAAACCACCCATGGGACCTTGATCCATCGCATGATGCGGATCAAGGAATACAGCCAGTTTCCCGCCGCCAAGTACATATTGGTCGAGTGCAAATTCAGTGCGATCAGATATGTCCTTTGGGTGAATAACAAGTAAAAGATCAGGGGTTTTTTCTTCACCCCGTTCATCAATATAATTGATTTTTTCAGCGCTCATCTCAACTTGCTTTATATTACTGCGGCCATATTCGCGCATAAGGGCCTGCGCTATAATCCATGGTTGGGCGGGGCGTTGGTTGCGCATCATCTGTGGCGGCATTCCCTGGGGAAAGCCGCCCATGATTTGCAAGGGAGACATGATGCCAATTACAGGTTTATCTTTTTCCTCGGGAAGTAAACGGGAGATGGCCGCTGAAATATCATACTCGAGATTTCCTTCCGGACGCAGTCCGCGGATGCGCCCATCTGGCCCCTGTTCCAGCAGATTTACTTTTTCAGTTCTGTCAGCATAGCTCAAGGTCAAGCCAAGGTAGGCGAATTCTTCCAAGCCAATCTGCATTTTGGCGATCGAGTCATGATCTGCCAGCTCCTGTTCATCAGTGTCGGGTTGGGGGTTTATTCGGTTGTATAAAATGTCCCCTTTGGCTGCTGTGTCACGGTATTCCTTGAGCAGTTCGTCAACGCGCACCGCATATTGGCGCACGGCCACCTGCACGCGGTCTTCACCACGCGTGAAATACAAGCGTGCTTCCAGCTTAAAACTGTCATCTTCATCGCCCCGCGCTTTATTCAGCCGCATGAGTATGTTTTTTGTGCCGCTGGACAGCGTGTGAATCTTGTTTTCGGTCAAGTCCACCTTTGCGCGAACAGGATGAATTACAAAATTCATGAGCAACAAAATTAAAGCAAGCAAGCCAACTAGTATGCTGCTTAGGGCAAAGCCCTCGATTTTTTTTGTTTCCTGACCGCTGCGAACAATGGCCGCTGTGGCGAAAAGTGCCAGCGTGATTACCGACACAAAAAACACTAGGTCGCGAAGGTGCAACACTCCACGTTGTAGGGGTTCAAAGTGGGTCATCACACTAAGGCCGGAAACTACCGTCACAATACGATCATTGCCGGGGAATTGACTTTGAATAAAGTCAGTTACAGGGGGGAATCCAGCAAGGATCGTGAAGAGACATATGACCACCGAGAGAATAAAACTTACAACCTGGTTGCGTGTCAGGGCTGAGGTCATGCATCCAATGGCCAGATATGCTCCCGACATTAATGCACTGCCGATGTAAGCACACAGGATGGCACCATTGTCGGGCTTGCCCAGAAAAATGGGCGTAAGCCATATTGGAAAGGTAAGGGCAAGCGCCAAGATTAAAAATGCCCATGAGGCTAGGAATTTGCCGATAACGGCCTGCGCTGGAGTAATTGGCAAAGTTAAAAGCAGCTCCAGTGTGCCGGTGCGTTTTTCTTCAGACCACAAACGCATGGCTACCGCTGGCACTAGGAAAAGATAGAGCCATGGGTGCCACAGGAAAAAGGAGCCTAGCGAAGCTTCGTCCCGCCGGAAAAAATCCTGGCCAACCATGAAGGTAAAGAATCCGGCGAGCAAAAGGAAAATCACCAAAAACACATACGCTACCGGTGAGGTGAAGTAGCTGGTGAATTCACGCTTGGCGATTGTGAAAATATTACGGATGGGAGAATTCATCTAGGCAGCCTCCTCTTTGATTGTGTCTGAAACGGTGAGTTCGCGGAAAAGGTCATCCAGTCGCCCTGTCTTGCTCTTCTTCTTGAGTTCGTCCGGCGTCCCGTTGGCAACGATAGACCCTCGGTCAATTATGATTGCCCGAGTGCAGGCGGCGTCAACTTCCTCCAGAATATGTGTGGAGAAGATGATTGCCTTGGACTCGCCCAGTCGTTTTATGAGTTGGCGGGCACCATGCTTCTGATTGGGATCCAAACCATCGGTAGGCTCATCCAAAATAAGAACATCCGGATCATGAAGAAGTGATTGTGCCAGACACGTGCGATGGGTGAAGCCTTTTGAAAGCGTCTCAATGCTCTGGTGCCGCACTTTACTGAGGGAACATTCATCTATTGAACGATCAACAGCTTCATCCCGTTCAGCTCCATTTAGGTTGCGCATTTCAGCCGCAAAACGAAGGAATCCCTGAACGGTCATATCCGGGTAAGATGGCGCGTTCTCTGGAAGATATCCGATCAATGATTTTGCTTGCTCGGGTGATTCCAGCATATGATGTTCACCCACAATAACCGTGCCGCTATCTGGCGCGATAAAGCCGGTAATCATCCGCATGGTGGTTGATTTTCCAGCACCATTGGGACCCAAAAAACCAAGCACCTCGCCCTTCTTGACGGAGAAGCTGACATTGTCGACGGCAACTATCGCACCGAAGGTCTTTCTCAGGTTTTCTACTTTTATCATATCAGTTCAGTTGCACTGGCAGGCAATGATGCAAAAATTCGGGGACGGTTTATACAATAAATGACGGGAGGGTCAATATCACAATTGCCAATCTCAATGGGTTTTTTTGCCAACGAAGCCTGATTTCAGATCATGCGAGCGGAGTGCGTCCCATTCGCAATGCTTCCAGCGGGCGAATATTTCAAGAACCTCCTCCACGGAAAAACATCTCTCGAGACAGAGGCTCATTCCTTGGAATCCAGATCCTTAATCTTTGCCTCGATCTTGGTCTTGATGCCTGCATCTATATCCTTAATGGTGAGTGCCTTGTTCAAGTACTCTCGTGCCTTGGCATTGTTATTTAGGGCGTGATAAATCTCACCGAGGTGCAGGAAAATTTCCGGATCATCTTCCTTGGCGTGCTTCAGGGCCTTGAGTTGCCAACGTAACGCCTCCTTGTGATCGCCTTCGCGGAAAAAAACCCATGCCATGCTGTCCAAAAAGGCAGGGTTTTCTGGTTGTTCCTTTAAAGCGAGGCCGATGAACTTCTTTGCTTCAATGAGATTTTCATTTCGGTCTGCCCACATGTAGCCGAGATAATTCAGGGCCGTGGCGTAGTCCGGCTTGATGGCGATGGATTTACGGAAATATTTTTCGGCATCCTTGTATTTGGCGGCACGCTCGGCAGTGGAGCCCAGTTGGAAATAGAGAAAGTGTGTCAGGCGATCGGGGTCAGATTTTTTGGCCACTTCCTCTGCTTCCAGCAGGTGCTTGTGCGCTTCGGCAAATTCATCTTTTTGCAGGTGGATCATAGCCTTGAAATAGGCTTGCTGAAAATTAGGCTGAAAACGGTCCTTGGCTTTCTGGAGCTCTTCGGCCGCATCATCGGGCTTATCATCTGAGAGGAGCGCTGAAATCAGATCATAATAAACCTGCTCAAGCCGAGGCCGAATCTTGATGGCTTCACGATAATGCTTCACAGCAAGAGAATATTCATCCTGATCCATGGCTATGGCCGCACGAAGCTGATGGCCCTGCCAGTTCTTGGGAAACTTTTTGATTAGCGCGTCGAGGTGAATCTTTGCCTGATCCATCTTGCCGGCCAATGCGTGACCGCGGGCGGTTTCAAGCAGGACGGCCGGATTGTTCGGAAGCAGCTTCAAGAGGCTTTCCATTACCAGCGCGGCCTTGTCGTGGATCCCGTTACCACGATAGGCACGCGCCAGATTTTCGAGCAAGATTGGTTGCTTAGGTTTGTCTGCCCAAGCCTCATCAAGGAGTTTGCTTATCTTTGGTTTAAGTTCATCGACAGCCTTTTTGTCCAATTCAAGATAACCGAGAAGCATGATGGCGAGCTCCACCTGATAAGGCGCGGGCACGTCTGTTTGAGTCATTGCCCTATCCAGCACTTCACGAATCTGCTTGGTTCGCTTGGCTCCAGCCTTGACCTCCTGGCGGTAAATTTGGACCAGGGATTTGTAGCCAACAATCAGCTTTGGGCCCTTCCGAATGGCGTTTTCCGAAGCTACCTTGGCCAGTTCAGGCTTTTTTCTTTCAAGATAAGCGGCAGCCAGCAACGCGTGCAGATTGGCGGGGGCATCAGTATCTTTGGTGGCCTTGATGAGCAATTGAAACAGCTTGTCCTTTTGGCGTGACAGGATGAGAAACTGGACAACCTCCATGACAACCTTTTCGTTGGTGGGATCTGCCAAGGCAGCTAGGTAAAATTCCTCACTCGCCTCCTTGCGCTCACCGCGTTCACGGTGAGCCACGCCAGCAGCATAGTGCGCCATGGCTCGAATGCGGCGCTCCATTTTGGCATCCTCCTCCACCTCTTTTGGTGTGGGTTTCTTGGGTTTGTCCGGCTTCGATGTTGCGGGAGAATCCAGGTTCGCAACAGGTTGTTGGCTGGCTCCTGTCAATGCCCGCCCAAGAGTCTCCTCGACCGGGGGATCGGCGGGCAGCGCACACCCTGCGTGCAATAGTCCGCCCACGACGACCATGATAAGGTTTCGGAACATATTAATCACTAGATCCCTTTATTGGGGCACACTCGGCCAAATCGGTTGAGCGTAATATTGCAGGCATGGGCCAAATAAGCCCAATGCCTACCACTTACGTTTCTTGTGGCGATTGGCCCGTGAGGCCTTGCGCCGCTTGTGCTTGTTGATCTTTGTTTTTCGTCGTTTTTTTAACGATCCCATATGTTTTTTCTCTAGTTAGTGAGAGATTCTAATATAGCACTTTATTCAGTGGATATTCAATAATTCCTTCAGCTCCAGCTGCTTTCAGGCTGGGAATAATCTCCCGTGCGATAGATTCATCAATTATGGTTTCCACAGCGACCCAGCCGGTTTGGCTGAGTTCATTGACTGTGGGATTGCGCAGCGCGGGAAGCTGCTTGAGCACTTTATTGAGGTTGGCACGTTTAATGTTCAACTTAAGGCCCGCCTTGACTTCAGCGTCGATGGCGCCGCGCAGTAGCAGCGCCATGGTTTCAATCTTCTCGCGCTTCCACTTGTTTTTCCATGCATCTTTGTTTGCAATAAGGCGCGGCGTACTGCTCATTAGTTCCTCAACGATGCGCAGGTTGTTCGCTCGCAGGCTGCCGCCTGTTTCAGTGACCTCCACAATGGCATCGACCAACTCGTGGGCCTTCACCTCAGTGGCACCCCAGGAAAACTCCACCCTGGCCTTTACGCCGTTTTTTTTCAGCCAACGCTTGGTCAGGCCCACCACCTCGGTCGCGATGAGCTTGCCCTCAAGATCCTTGACCGACTTTATCTTGGATTTTTCCGGAACCGCCAGCACCCAGCGTGCGGGTCGTCGCGTCGCTTTGCTGAAAAGAAATTCACCAACCTCATGCACCTTTGAGTTGTTTTCCTCAATCCAGTCTCGCCCCGTGATCCCGCAATCAAGATAGCCGCGTTCCACGTAAATGCTCATTTCCTGTGCGCGGATGGTTCGGATATCCAACTCATCGTCGTCAACCGAGGGCAGGTACGACCGACTGCTGACATGGATGTTCCACCCCGCCTTGGCCAACTTGGCCACGGTGGCATCCTGCAGGCTGCCTTTTGGCAACCCAAAGCGTAATTGTTTCTTTTTACCACTCATCCTAGAGATGAAAAACCGCACCTAGCCCGAAGCCGAAGAAAAGTGTGCCACACTTCTCTTGCTCGCGAGCGGGATGGTTTGACACTGATAAGGCGCAAAAGCGAACCTTTTTTCAATTATTTTGTGTACTTAACTATGCCGTTCGCATTGCGCGGCGACCTTTCAAAGTTACTTTTCCCGATGCAATGGCTGCAATCGCTTCGGGATAAATACGTTGTTCCACGATCTGAATGCGTTCATGCAGACTTTCAGGCGTATCATCATCCATTATCGGTACCGGTTCCTGGACAATGACCGGCCCGGAATCCACACCCTGATCCACGTAATGAACAGTGGCTCCAGTGACCTTCACCCCATGATCCAATGCCTGCTTCCAGGCCTCCAAGCCGGGAAATGAGGGTAGTAGCGAGGGATGTACATTCACTACGCGACCTTCAAACTCCCGGAGAAATTCACCCTTCAAAATGCGCATGAACCCCGCCAGCACTACTAGATCCACCTTGGCCTCGCGCAGTGCGGTGATGTATGCTTGCTCCGCGTCCTCATCGAGTTTCGTGCGGTAATCGCCCGGCGAAATAAACCGATGCGCCACTCCCAACCGCTCCGCTCGTGAAAGAATCCCTGCCCCTTCCACGTCACTTAATACAATGGCAACATCCGCCGCGACATCCCCGCGCGCGCATGCATCGGCCACCGCCACAAAGTTGGACCCCTTGCCTGAGCCCAGTACACCCAACCGAAATGAATTGGAGTCAGCCATGCAAAATTCAACCTACCCCAATCTTTAGCCCTCCGGCAAACCAGAAGATATATTTAACGCCCACGCGTTTCTCCTGAGGCGGCAGTCGATTTTCAGAAATGCACGCGTACAAGCGGTGGGAGCCGATAGCTTGAGTGCAGCAGATTGGTTGGAGCATCCGACAGCAACCAACAGAATCAAAATTGTAAAAGTGATTCGATAAAATACTTTAACAAAACTATCACCACAACGGCAATTGCAATTGGGGTAAGAAAAATTAATAAACTTGTTTTATCGAATTTATTCATTCTTTGCCCCCGAGACGCAACCACTTCTGCTCGTTCATCTGAATCTCCTTTTGGCGAGCTACGCCAATAGCCAGCGCCAAACGCTATGATGCAAAGCAAAGCGAAGATGACGACGTGTTCCTTGGGCATTACTTGCCACACCTTACGCCCCTGCTCACACCGCCGCAAACCCGAACTTTCACCACAATAAAAGCGGCATGAACCTCAAACTTTTCGTCGACATCTATAACCGCAAGCTGGTCAAGAGTGTGACCAGTGATTTTCCTGTGAGTTTGCCCACAATCTTCCGCGAGGACTGGATTGATCTGGAAGTCACGTTGCTGGAACCCACCGGCACCATCACCAGTCCGGTAAGTGTGGTGGATGTGGCGGCACTCTCAATCAAGGTGGCCATTGGCAATCCTCAACTAAAAACCATTGCCCACCACGCGACCGCCGCCTACGCTCACGCGCATGAAATCCACTTCATCGGGCCGAGTGGCGTTGACTCTACTGATTGGCCAGCTGGTTTTTCTTTTCTCCCTTCAATCCGCGCAAATCCAGCCGCCAGGTCAGCGCCCGCAACCGCTCGGGGCCCACGCACTGGTGGGCGGCCGGGTCATCGTCAAGCCGGGCACAGTGTTGGAGAACTCCACCATTCTCATCCGTGATGGCCGCATCGAGGCGGTGCAAAATACCCAAGCCAAGCTCCCCGCCGACGCCCGCATTTGGCCCATGAAAGGCAAAACAATTTACGCCGGCTTCATCGACCCGTACCTGTCGCTTACTGAAAAGGCCAAGCCCATCGCCAATCGCTGGACCCAGCCCATCGACGCGCGCGCCGGCGTGAGCTTCACCGGTGTGCCAACCACCAAGACCGACATGGGCACCAAGGGCCCCGGATATGAAATCGCCGAGGTACATCCACAATATCGCGTGGCCACCGAGTTTTCGCCCGACGCCAAGGCCGTGGCAGACCTGCGCGCACTGGGGTTCACCGCCGCTAATTTCATTCCCACCGAAGGCATTTACCGCGGCACAAGTACCTTAGTCCTACTGGGCGAGGGCAATCCCAACGGGCTCATTCTCAAGCCGGACACCCTGCAGCATCTCGCCTTCAGCACGGCAAAAAACTACCCAAAGAGCCTCATGGGCGTTATCGCCGTGGTGCGCCAAACGGTGTTTGATGCGCAGCATTATTTCGCGATGCAGCAATGGGCAGCAAAAAATCCCAACGGCCAACGCCCCGAATACAATCCCGCACTGGAGGCCCTGCGGCCAGTGCTGGCGCAGAAACAATCAATCGTCATTGAAACCGGCAGTGTGCTGATGCTCGACCGCGCAAAGGTATTGGCGGCCGAGCTGAAGTTTCAACCCATCCTCGTGGCTACCGGACAGGAATGGCGCCGGCCGAACATGGTGCGCCAGATCCCCTTTCCCTTCATCGTGCCGGTGGTGTTCCCCGGCAAGCCGGATCTGCCGGAGGAGGATGACTGGGAGCAAATCTCACTGGACCAATTGCGCGCTTGGGATTGGGCACCGGAAATCCCCGCCCTACTCCGCTCGCATCAACGTTCCATTTCACTGACCACCCACGGCCTCGCGGACCGCAAGGTGTTTCGCAAAAATATCCGCCAAGCTATCAAGCGCGGCCTCAAGGAAACTGACGCGCTCGCTGCCCTGACCACTGAGCCCGCCGCGCTCCTCGGCGCCAGCGCGAAGCTGGGTACAATCGAAAAAAGCAAACTCGCAAATCTCACCATCGTGGACGGCGGCAGTTGGTTCGATCCTAAGAACGAAGTCAGCGCCGTGTGGGTCGAGGGCCGCCATTTTGCCAACGACAATCCCAAGCCCAAGAATGACAAAAAGAACGACGCAAAAAAGAAGCCGGAGGCCAAGCTCGAGCCGCGCGCTGCAAAGACGCCAGGCGATTATCGCGGAGTGCTGAAGGCGCCCAAGACCGTGATCATCAATAACGCCACCATTTGGACCTGCGGCCCCGCGGGAGTCATTAAAAACGGCTCAATTGCTATCACTGACGGCCGCATTGTTTCTATCGGAAAAACTGCCTCCGACTCCATCCCGGCCGACAGCATTATCATCGACGCGAAGGGTCGACACATCACCCCCGGACTTATTGACTGCCACAGTCACAGTATGATTCTCGGTGGCGTGAACGAAGGCACCCTACCCTCCTCGGCGATGGTGCGCATTGGCGACGTGGTCAATTCTGAGACCGAACACATTTACCGCCAACTTGCTGGTGGCCTCACCACGGCCAATCTCCTGCACGGCTCGGCCAATCCCATTGGCGGTCAAAATCAGGTAATCAAGCTGCGGCACGGCGCAGCACCAGATGAATTGAAGTTCGCCAAGGCCCCGGCCGGCATCAAGTTTGCCCTCGGCGAAAACGTCAAGCAATCCAACTGGGGCGACGAAAAGAAATCCCGCTTCCCACAAACTCGAATGGGAGTGCGCACGTTTTTCGTCAACCGCTTCACCGCTGCGCGTCATTATATTAATGACCAAAAAAGAAACCGTGGCACCAGCCCCCCTATCCGACGCAACCTCGAGCTGGAAGCTCTCAGTGAAATCATCGAGGCCAAGCGCTGGATCCATTGTCACTCGTACCGGCAGGATGAGATGCTCATTTTTATGCGCACAATGGAGAGGTTTGGTGTGACCATCGGCACACTGCAGCATGTGCTGGAAGGCTACAAGATTGCCGATGAGATCGCCGCCCACGGTGCAGGCGCATCCGCCTTTAGCGATTGGTGGGCGTATAAGTTCGAGGTATACGACGCCATCCCGTACGCCGGTAGCCTGATGCACGAGCGCGGGGCGGTGGTGAGTTTTAATTCTGATTCCAGCGACCTCGCCCGCCGCATGAACCTTGAGGCCGCGAAGGCGGTGAAGTACGGCGGCACCAGCGAGCAGGACGCGCTCAACTTCGTGGCTCTAAATCCCGCCAAGCAATTGAAAATCGACAAGTGGGTCGGCTCGCTCGAAGCCGGCAAGGACGGTGACTTCGTCATCTGGAGCGGCCATCCGCTCTCAACCCAATCCATCGTTGATGAAACCTGGATTGAGGGCAAGCAATATTACGACCGCGCCAAGGCAGCCGACCGCGTCAAGGCAATGACTGCCGAGAGGGACGCCCTCATCGCCAAAGCGCGCAAAAAGGATGATGGCGATAAGCTCGGTGAATCCGCGCGCGCTGCCTTCTTCATGCGCGCGCTGGAAAAAGCCCACTCCTTCAAAAACTGCTACGAATGCCGAAAGGCCAAGCCATGAAAAAACTGATCCTGTTCCTATTAAGCGTTTCCTCACTCTACGCCGATACGGTGCTGTACAAGGCCGCCGCCATTCACACGGCAGACAAAGGTACCATTCTCAAAGGCCAAATGATCGTCACCGACGGAATCATTGAGGCCGTAGGCCAAAGCCTCAGGACCACACGCCAAACAATAACCGTCGACCTCGGCAAACTGCAATTGTACCCCGGCCTTATTGCCGCCACCACCTCATTGGGCCTCACTGAAATCAACGCCGTGCGCGCCACGCAGGACACCACCGAGGTGGGCGAATTCACACCGGATGTGGAGGCTTGGGTTTCGGTTAACCCCGATTCTGAACTCATCCCCGTCGCGCGCGCCAACGGGTTCACACATGTGCTCGTCGCGCCGATGGGCGGCACCGTCACGGGCACGTCGGGATTAATCAAAACCGCTGGTTGGGGCGTCGAGGACATGACCCTCAAACCCCGTGCCGCCCTGCACCTATGGTGGCCAGCAATGAAGCTGAACACGCGCCCAAAGGAATCCCTGAGCGATCCCTCAAAATACAAATCACCCAAGGACCAAGTGAAGCTGCGCGAACAGAAGCTCAAGAAGATCGATGCATATTTCGACGAAGCCGAGGCCTATGCCAAGGCGCGAGCGGCGGGGTTGGCAGCGTTCAAAAAAATTCCAGCCTGGGAAGGCATGCTGGATGCAATAAAGGGGAAACAACCAATTATGGTGCATGGGAATGAATTACGCCAGATCAAGGCAGCTGTCGCATGGGCTAAGCGGCGCAAATACAGGATCATCCTCGCTGCCTCGCGTGATGCGTGGCGGGTTGCAGATTTGTTGGCCAGAGAAAACATCCCCGTTGTATTCGACAACGTGTTCACCCTGCCGCAACATGACACCGATCCACATGATGTTCATTTTCGAGCTGCCGGAATCCTAAACAAGGCAGGTGTGAAGGTGGCACATAGCGTGGACATGGGCTCTTGGGGTGCCTCTGAAATTCGGAACATTGTTTACTACACTGCGCGTTCCATGGCGTACGGCTTGCCGCACGATGCCGCTTTAAAGAGCATCACACTTCATCCTTCAGAAATGTTGGGAGTAAGTGGGCGGCTGGGATCCTTGTCACCAAAAAAAGAGGCGACCTTTATCGCAGTGGATGGTGATCTTTTTGATGTTCGATCCAACGTAAAGCGAATGTGGATCGAGGGTAAAGAAGTCCATCTAAAGAGTCGACACACCCGTCTCTACGAAAAATATCAAAAACGCCCAAAGCCGGCCGGCTTGGGAAAATAATATGCAAAAGATTTCCCGCGATCAAGCCAGGAAATTTGCTTTTGATTGGCGTGATAAGCCGCTTTTGCGTGTGGAGCCTGGCGAGAAGTTTGAGATAGAGACTTGGGACGCCAGCTCTGGCTTTTTCAAGTCACCCGAAGACAAGGCAATCCCCGCCAATCGCCCCGGATTTGATCGCAGTCCGCCCTTGGCAAATCCAATCGCCGGGCCAGTGTATGTAAAAGGCGCGGAGCGCGGCGATGTATTGGCGGTATGTGTTCATGAAATTGAGGTTGCTGATTACTCTTGGGTGGCCGTGGGGCCCAAGCGAGGGCCATTAGGGGAATCAACACGCTGGCCTGAACTTTCAGGTGAGTACACCACTAAGATTTTTTCACACACACCAGGGCCAAGTGGCACCACCATAGATGGTATGATGAATTTTAATGATGCCATCTCTTGGCCAATCACACCGTTTATTGGTACGATAGGTGTGGCACCTGATCGCGAAGTGTGCACGAGTATTGATGGTCAGGGGTCCTGGGGGGGGAATCTTGATATTCGCGATGTGGGCCCGAGCAACCGGATTTTGCTCCCGATCTTTCATGATGGAGCCCTCTTCTATCTTGGCGATTTACACGCAAGCCAGGGAGACACTGAATACACAGGCACCGCCGCGGAAACTTGTGGGACGGTTCGGCTTCAACTGGAGGTTATCAAGCAGAAGAAGCTTCCCTTCATGCGAATCGAAAAACCTGATAGGATCGTGGCAGTGCAGGCCGCGCGCCCGCTGGAGGTGGCGGTGGATACAGCGACCAAGCACCTCATGGCGTGGTTGATTGATGAATATAATTTTACGCCGACCGATGCCTACTGCCTGGTGAGTACTTGTCCTGATTTCCGCATCAACGTCTACCAGATGTGCGATATCGCACAGCTGAGTTACGTTGCCGGTGCAGAATTGCCGCGAAAATATCTTTAAAGCACGCGTTCAAAAACGCGCTTCAAATCAATTGTGATTGGTTTAAGCCTTCGCGGCCTCGTAGTTTGCGCCAACTGTGTCCCAATCCACGACACTCCAAAATGCCTTGAGGTAATCCGGACGGCGGTTTTGATATTTGAGATAATAGGCGTGCTCCCAAACATCGCAGCCAAGTATTGGAGTACGCCCCTCCATCAGGGGTGTGTCTTGATTGGCTGTACTGCAAATGCAGAGGTCACCGTCGCTCTTCACACAAAGCCAAGCCCAACCACTACCAAAGCGCGATTTGCCGGCAGTCTCAAATTGGTCCTTCAAAGCATCAAGCCCACCAAGCTCGGCGGCAACAGCATCATTCAAGGAGCCCGTCGGCTTGCCGCCACCGCCGGGGCTCATCACGCTCCAAAACATTGAGTGATTGGCGTGTCCACCGCCGTTATTGCGAACTGCTCCACGAATGCCTTCTGGCACGGCATCCAGATCCCTCACAAGATCGTTGATGCTCTTGGATGCCAAGTCGCCGTGACCTTCGAGCGCTGCATTCAGGTTGGCGATGTAGGTTGCGTGATGCTTGCCATGGTGAATTTCCATGGTTTGCGCATCAATGTGAGGTTCCAGCGCATCGTGAGCGTAAGGGAGTTCAGGTAGTTCGTATGCCATATGGATTTGGGTTGAGGCCGGGAAAGTAGCAATCCGGTGTGCTGCGTGCAAGCCTCATGATTTAATTGGAAATCATGTTCACGAAATTTCCCAGCAATTTCATTCCAACTTTCTGGCTTTTTTCCGGGTGGAACTGAGTGGCAAACACATTGTCGCGCCACACCGCTGAAGCAAAAGCTTCTCCATAGATTGTGCGGGTGGCAACAACTGATTCATCCACTGGCCTCGGGAAAAAACTGTGCACAAAGTAAAAATAACTACCCGTATTGATTCCCTCAAAAATCGGGCAATCTTTCCGGATAATTTCAATTTGATTCCAGCCAATCTGCGGGACCTTGACGGTGTCATCCGAAAAGCGCACCACGTCACCTTCTAACATGCCCAATCCTGAAGCGCGGGAATTAAATTCTTCACTCCTATTGAACAGCACTTGATAACCGATGCAGATTCCGAGAAAGGGCTTTCCGGAGCTAATGAATTCTATTGTAGCTGCCAGCAACTCCTGCCCTTGCATTGCATTGATGCAGTCATCAAATGCACCCACTCCAGGGAGCACAATGGCATCCGCTTTCGCAAGGTTTTCAGGGGATTTTTCCAGACGAACCTGCCCTCCAGATGCCTCAAGCGCCTTCTGTACACTGCGGACATTACCCGCGTCATAATCGAGGAGCGCAATCACGGGCATCTATTTAACTCAGCTTGAGACATTGGCCAATTCCTTTTCAGTGAGTAGGCGCAATTGGCCACAGGCTGCGTCGATGTCACACCCCTTTTCACGTCGAAGAGTGACCTTGGTTCCATGGGCGATGAGCGCCAACAGGAAAGCGTCTTGAGTGGGCTCATCAGGCCGTTTCCACTTGAGGCCGTTCACGCGGTTGTACGGAATGAGATTTACTTTGGCTCGAAGTCGTTTGGTCAGATTGGCTAAGAGTTTTGCTTGATTCAATGAGTCATTCAATTGGGCTATGAGAACATACTCCAGGGTGATCTTGCCAGTTTTGGCCTGTTGATATTCCTCAATGGCTGCAGTGAGCTCACCCAGTGGATATTTTTTGTTGACCGGCATAATTTGATCGCGCACCTCATCGGTGGCGCCATGCAAGCTTATGGCCAAGCGGTATTGTTGTGGCTGTTGGGCAAGCCGGCGAATTTCCGGCACTAGACCGCTGGTTGAAATGGTAATTTTCCGGGCACCAATGTTTGGTCCCCAATCGGCATTCAGGATTTCCAGTGCTGCCATCAGCTTATCGTAATTTGCCAAAGGCTCGCCCATGCCCATAACGACAAGGTTATTAACAATGCGCTCGGTCACGCCGGATTGATTCTTGTGCCACCTTTCCGTGGCCAGTACTTGATCGATGATTTCCGATGGTTCCAAGTCTCGCTTGAACCCATCCAGGCCGCTGGCACAAAATTTACAACCATAGGCACAACCAACCTGTGTGGAAACACACAATGTGTGGCGATCGCTTTGGGTGCCATACAACGATTCGCTGGCGGGGATAAGCACACTTTCCACTAATTGCCCGTCGCGCAATTTCCACAGGAACTTTTGCGTAGTGTCGGTGCCGCCTTGCTTGCAGATAAGCTTGATAGTTGAAAATTCAAATTCTCTAGATAGTTTGCGTTGCAGCAACTCTGTGAGGTTGGTCATTTCTGGCCAGTTCGCTGCGTGACTGCGTTGCACCCAGTGCAGAATTTGATCTGCGCGATATTCCCGCTCCTCTTGGCTGGAAAGCCATGAACGCAGCTCGCTGGGCGTTTGAGATGAAATCGGTTTGCGCACGTTAATCGATTCTGTAGTATTTGTTTGAGTACTCTTGCACCATGCGCCAAGTGTTGAACTTAGGGGTAATTGTGGTCATGGCGCGGCGCATTTTTTTAATCCATTGGCGAGGCAAACCACTGTTATCCCGATTGTAAAAAGTGGGAATGACTTCCTCTGACAGTGTCCGAAACAAGTTTTCACTATCTAGTCGATCTTGCTCCTCAAGTTCATCGGGATGCGAATCATCGCCGATGGAAAAGCCATTGGTGCCATCGAAGACCTCACGCCACCAACCATCCATGATGCTGCAGTTTAGGCCGCCGTGAGCCGCGGTTTTCATGCCACTGGTTCCGCTGGCTTCAAGCGGGCGACGCGGATTGTTGAGCCACACATCACAACCTGAAATCATCATGCGACCAATCTGGATGTCGTAATTTTCAATGAAGACGAGATGACCCGTCAATTCACTGTGCTTGGAGAGGTGCGCAATTTTTTGGATAAAGCGTTTCCCCTTCTCATCGGCCGGATGAGCTTTGCCGGCAAAAATAAATTGCACCGGCCGGTCAACATCCTTTGCGAGTTTTGTAACTTTTTTCAATTGATCAAAAATGAGCGGCGCGCGCTTATAGGTGGCGAATCGCCGGGCAAAGCCGATGGTCAGCGTGTCGGCATCAAGAAGATTATCATACTGGATGAAGCTTCCCTCTCGAGTTTTAGGGTCATCAATCAATCGGTTCCGGGCAAAATCGACCAACTCGCGGCGTAGGCGGCATCTCAGAGACCAGAGTTCTTCGTCGGAAATGAAGCCTGAATCTCCTGCCTTAATCCAGAATTCAACGCTGTTAATGTCCTCAAAAAATTTTAGGTCTCCATTCGCTCGACGCTGCCAAAAATCACGGGCGGACCCACTCATCCACCCAAGTGCATGAATGCCATTGGTGATGTGCCCGATTGGTACTTCATCAACGGGCACATTATATTTCTCCTGCCACATTTCACGACTTACTTTTCCATGTAATTCACTCACACCATTGGCCGCGCGCGCAGTGTTTAACGCCAGCAATGTCATGCAAAATCTCTCGCTTTCATCTGTCGCGTCAAGTCGGCCTAGCGCCATGAAGCTATTGTGGTCCAGTTTCAAATGTTTCAGATAATGACTGAAAGAATAGCTCATCAACTCTGCCGGGAAACGGTCATGGCCTGCGGGTACAGGAGTGTGAGTGGTGAAGATGCATTCATCACGAGTCGTCAACAATGCATCATCAAAAGATGTGCCATCGGCCATTTTTTCCCGAATTAATTCCAACGCTAAAAATGCCGCATGCCCCTCGTTCATATGAAATACGCCGGGCTCTTCACCAATTGCGCGCAGAAGCTTCACGCCCCCGATACCCAGAAGAATTTCCTGGTGAATACGTGTCGTGCTGTCGCCCCCGTAAACGCGAAGGGTGAGATCGCGATATTGGGCTGAATTTTCAGGTAGATTCGTATCCAGCAAATATAGAGAGCAGCGTCCAACATTGATACGCCAAGTGCGGAAATAGATGGTGTCGGTCGCAATATCGACGGAACAAATCAGCGTTTCACCACTGGCATCCGTCACGGCATCCATCGGGAGGTTTTTTGGATTAAGCTGGTTGTAGTATTCGCTTTGCCAATTTTCCTGATTTATGGCCTGCTGAAAATAGCCCTCTCGGTAAAACAAAGTAATGCCGCTAAAATTTAGGCCCAGGTCACTTGAGCTCTTTATATGGTCGCCTGCCAGAACACCCAGTCCACCGGCAGCAATGGGAAGAGTTTCGTGCAATCCAAATTCTGCCGAGAAATAGGCAACGGCCCGGTTGGTCAGACTCGGGGCCTCCTGCGTGACCCAAGTATCTTTCGAGTTCATATAGTCCTTGAATTCGGCGAGCACATCGGCAACACGCTGTGCATAGTCTGGATCCAACAGTCGTGCTTGCAGTTCAGTGTCTGACACTTCGCGCAAAACAGCTACGGGGTTGTGGTAAACATTTTGCCATGTGCGCGGCGAGAGTTCTCCGAAGATGCCGCGAGCATCCTGATTCCACGTCCACCAGATGTTTCTTGCTAGCTGATTGAGCGCGGCAACTGTTTCAATATTCTCCATGTGGGAATCTGAACCTTCGAAGACCTAAAAACCAAGCCGAATTTTATCGCAAAACGAAACGGACGGCGTCAGAATCGGCAACTACATGAACCATGTTTGTTTCATCACAGTTCTCCTAACAGCGCCAGCCACTTTATTTGCCCAAGAAGATTGTCCATTCGTTAAGCCTAAGCCACCGCCAAAACCCGACATTGAAGAGGTTGCGCCAGGTATTTTTCAAGTAGGCACCGTTCGACTGGAAAAAAATATCGGCAGAATCAGTTTACCTGTAACCATTAATATGAATGAAGGGCCAATGGAATATTTGGTGGTAACCGGAAAGGGGAAAACACATGAGAGCCTGTTAGTTACGACAGCGGAGCCCTTTCATTTGCAGGTGGCGATGTTACTTTTGAATTGCAAAGGGAGTGACGGTCACTTGATTCCTGAGGATGACACGAAGCCTGTGCCGGGAGAGCCTGTAGCCATTGAACTACACTGGAAGGCCAATAAGGAAACTAAAAAGTCGCCAATTGAAGAATTCTTTCAGAGAGCGGATGGTAAGAAACTTGAAAGGAAACCATTTATTTTTAACGGCTCACGCGTGTTTGATGGCACGTTTCTCGCTCAACGTGACGGGTCTATTGTCTCGCTTATTACGGACAATGCGGCACAGTTCAATAATTCCCACAAGGGGCGTGACAACGATGATCTTTGGCGCCCCCAACCCAAGGGCTTGCCGCCTTTGGACAGTAACGGCACACTAGTAATTCGAGTGTTGAACATAGGAAAAACAAAATGAGACCGCTAAAGCAATTCTCCATATTTGCTGGCCTCGGCATGCTTATGGCATGCGGACAGGCGAGGGATAGTGCCGATGATAATTCATCAATCTCCCGCAATCCCCCTCCTCTCCCTCCGACACAAAATGAAAGCGCTGTTCTCCCAGAATCAAAATTGACTGATGTGGAGAAACGCGATGAAAAAGGCAATGTAGTGGGGCAATTGGATAATGGCTTGTGGTACCGGCGCGGGGATATGAAGCCCTACACAGGTGTGATTTCTGGTCACTACAAGAACGGACAAATCGAGTCAAAGCGATGTTATGAAAATGGTGCGCAAGTTGGCACTGAGACCCATTGGTATGACACCGGCCAAAAACGCTGGGAGATGATTTACAAAAATGGGCAGATGGTTTCAATTAGACAGTGGGATGCCGACGGCAACGAACAGAGCCAATAATAATGAAAAACATAGCAGCACTTCTTACTCTACTTGCCTTTACATTGTCCGGGTGGACACAAAAGGACTTGTCCTTTCAAAATGAATTGCAACGCTCAATTGATCGAGGCATTGCGGCGCTGAAAAGCAGTCAGCATGTTGAGGGCTACTGGACCAGTCCGGATCACCCCGCAGTAACTGCAATTGCCTTGGTCGCCTACCACGGCAACCCGAATAAGCCCAAACAAACCCAGGAATGGGTTGAGAAAGCCTATGCATATCTGCTTAAACATGCGCAACCCAACGGCAGCATTTACACCCCCGGGAAAGGGCTCGCTAACTATAATACCTCACTTTGCATGATGGCGATGCTGGCTTCGGGTGATTCAAAATATAATCCTGCCATAATCAAGGCGCGTGGCTACCTAGTAAAACAGCAATGGGATCTTGGCAGCAAGGGCAAACAGGACCACCCCTTGGATGGGGGGGTTGGGTACGGCAACCGCTATCCTCATAGTGATTTAAACAACACACTGACAGCATTGGAGGCTATATACTACAGTCGACATTTGGTAAAGGATTCACCAGAATCAAAGAATGATTTAAACTGGAAAGCTGCCATTCAATTTATTCAGAACTGCCAAAATCTCCCCTCCCATAACAAGCAGCCTTGGGTAAGCGGCGACCCCAAAAACAAAGGCGGCTTCATATATTTCCCGGGGAAAAGCATGGCTGGAGAGGTCAAGAGCAGCGATTCCGGGCGCACCGCCCTAAGAAGCTACGGAAGCATCAGTTATGCGGGCATGCTCAGTTATGCTTACGCGGAACTAACAAATACTGACCCTAGGGTTAAATCGGTACGTGAATGGCTTGCTAAGAATTATACGCTTGAAGAAAATCCAGGAATGGGAGCACAGGGATTGTTCTATTACTATTACCTGATGACCAAGGCGTTGACGATATATGGCACGGACTTGCTGGAATTGCCTGGCGGAAGGAAAATTGACTGGCGAAAGCAAGTTGCGCTCAAACTCATTGGCGAGCAGGCGCAGGATGGTTCATGGCTAAACAAGCAATCATCACGCTGGTGGGAAAACGAGAAACCGCTTGTAACTGCCTATAGTATTATTTCCCTCTGCTACATCCACCGCGGCCAGCGATGAATAACGAGGCTGCAGTTCGCAAACGTTATGCGGCTGGCGCACAGGTTAAGGAGAAGGCTTTGTGTTGTCCGGTTAATTACAACACAAAATACCTCAAAGCGATTCCGGAAGAAGTTATCGATCGGGATTATGGTTGTGGTGATCCCAGTCAATACCTGCACGAAGGTGAAATGGTATTAGATCTAGGGAGCGGGTCCGGAAAAATTTGCTTTATCGCATCCCAAGTAGTTGGGCCCAGTGGGTTTGTGGTCGGTGTTGACTCAACTGATGAGATGCTCGAACTGGCTCGGCGCAATGCGCCAATTGTCTCGAAAAATATAGGATACGCAAATGTCGAGTTTCGAAAGGGTCGCATTCAGGATTTAGCGTTGGATTTTGAGCAGCTTGATGCCGAATTGGCAAATGACAGCCCGCGGGGGCTGAAAGGCTTTTTGAAAGCCGAATCAATCGCTGATCGACTACGCCTTGATTCACCGATGATTACTTCCGGCAGCGTGGACGCGGTGGTGTCCAACTGCGTGATAAATCTTGTCGCACCAAGCGCGAAGCGACAACTATTTTCCGAATTATTCCGGGTGTTGAAGCCCGGCGGTCGCGCCGTGATCTCAGACATTGTCAGCAGTGATGATGTTCCGATGCGTTTACAGAATGACCCTCAGCTTTGGAGCGGTTGCGTTTCGGGTGCGTTGCGTGAAGATCGATTTTTGCAAGCATTTGACGCAGCAGGCTTCGGCCAGGTGCAAATTTTAAGACGTGAGGAAGCGGCATGGCAACATGTTGGCGGGATTGATTTTCGGTCTGTGACAATTAGGGCGCTAAAGCTACATCGGGAAACACACTCAAATATTAAGAACCCAAGGCTGATTGCCCATGTAAAAAAGAGCAACCTGCGCACGGCGGAGAGTAATTGTTGCTCACCGGAATCCTCCTGTTGCTAACATTTATGTGTCAGCTTCATTATCTTCGACTGCCTCTTCTTTTTCACTGGTGATGACTGGGGCAATGTCTTGAAGGCGGTCATTCGCATCGAGATTTACCAATCGAACACCCTGGGTATTGCGCCCTGCCTGACGAATGCCGCCTACTGAGGTGCGCACCATCTGCCCGCCGACGGTGATAAGCATAATTTCATCACCGTCGCGAACCGTAAGACCTCCAACAACCTTGCCAGTCTTGGCGGTTATCTTCATTGTTTTAACCCCCTTGCCGCCGCGTGACTGAACACGGTAGTCCTCAAAAGCAGTCCGTTTACCAATGCCGTTTTCACCGGCAACAAGAAGGGTCCCGGCATCTCCCGCAATAGCCAGGGCGACCAAGTGATCTTCTTTCACAAGGCGAATTCCGCGAACGCCCGCTGCAGATCTCCCCATAGTGCGCACGCCGTCCTCGTGAAAGCGAATACTCATACCACCAGCAGTGACAAGCACCACATCGTCATGACCACTCGTGAACCGTGCCTCAATTAACGCGTCACCTGGCACCACTTTAATGGCAATAATGCCGCCGCGTCGCACATTTGAGAAATCGCTCAAGGCGGTTTTCTTCACTGTACCATTCCGGGTGGCGAAAAAGATACAATGGTCCTGCTGCCAAGTTGCGTCCTCCTTGTTTTCGCCATACACCGCCTTCACGCGAATAACATCAGAAATTTTTTCACCATGCTTGAGCTCCAACACATTAGCGATGCTTCGCCCCTTCGCAGCCCTGCCAAGGTCAGGGATTTCATGAACACGCTCGACATACACGCGCCCAGTGTTAGTAAAAAACATCAGGTAATCGTGGGTGCTGGCCGTAAATAGATGTTCAATAAAATCGCCCGCATCTTTTTCGGTTGTGCCCTTCCGAGTTTTCATGCCTATCACTCCCTTCCCGCCTCGACGCTGAGAACGGTATGCGCTGATATTGGTGCGTTTAATGAGGCCATTATGAGTCAGCGTGATGATCACTGCCTCATTTGCGATGAGATCTTCAATTGACATTTCGCCTTCATCCGGCGCCAATTCTGTGCGACGTGGCGTAGCATGCTTATCCCTGATAGCTGCCAGTTCGACTTTGATAATGTCGAGCACACGCGCTTCTTTTGCGAGGATGTCCATCAAGTTCTTTATTTCCTTGATCAACTCGTTGTATTCTGCACGAACCTTGTCAATTTCAAGGCCAGTAAGCTGATAAAGCCGTAATTCAAGTATGGCATTCGCCTGTTCTTCACTGAATTCATATCGGCCATTGACCAGCCGCGCCTTGTCGCGAATGAGAATGCCCAACTTTTCCACAGCCTTTCGCGTAAAATCGTGAGCCATTAACTTCACGCGCGCTTCATCCCGATTGGCAGATTCGCGTATGATCTTGATAAACTGATCTAAATTGGCAAGCGCAATGCGATAACCCTCAAGGATCTCAGCCCTGCGCTCAGCTTTATCTAGCTCGTACCGAGTGCGACGAATAATCACCTCACGCCGATGATCAATATAACAGTTGATCGCGTCTTTGAGAGATAGCAACTTGGGGCGGCCGTGATCAATGGCTAGTGCGTTGACGCTGAAAGTTGTGGCAAGTTGCGTGTGCTTATAGAGGTTATTAATTACCACTTTGGGCACGGCATCGCGCTTGAGTTCGATGACAACGCGCGTGTTTTCATCGGACTCATCCCGGACAGCCGTGATTTCAGAAAGGATCTTTTCGTTTGCCAGCTCAGCGATCCGGCTAACCAATGTGGCGCGATTTACAATGTAAGGAATTTCAGTAATGACAATTTGTTGCTTGCCCCCCCGCACTTCCTCTATGCCCAATTTGCCCCGGACTTTCACCGAGCCTCGTCCGGTTTCAAAGTATTCTTGGACGGGTGCCAACCCGCATACAGTGCAACCGGTGGGGAAATCAGGCCCTTTGACGTGCTTCATTAACTGCTTTAGCGTGATGTCGGGATTATCTATCTGGGCGGTGATGCCGTCGATGAGCTCGCCTAAATTGTGTGGGGGCATGTTGGTTGCCATGCCTACAGCAATACCCGTACCACCGTTTACAAGCAGGTTCGGGAAGGCGGATGGAAACACAGTTGGCTCCATGAGGCGCTCATCGTAGTTGGGAACCCAGTCAACTGTTCCTTTTCCCATGTCATCCATGAGAGTGCCGCCAAGATTTGTAAGGCGAGCCTCTGTGTAACGCATGGCAGCTGGCGGATCGCCCTCCACGCTCCCGAAATTGCCTTGGCCATCAACCAACGTGTCACGCATGGACCACGGCTGCGCCATATTGACAAGTGTAGGGTAAATCGTTGCCTCACCATGCGGATGATAGTTGCCGCTGGTGTCACCGCATATTTTTGCGCACTTGAAATGTTTTTTTGGCGGGTACAGCGAGAGCTCGTGCATTGCATAGAGAATACGGCGCTGTGAGGGCTTCAAGCCATCCCTCGCGTCCGGCAGAGCGCGCGAGATGATGACTGACATTGAATAGTCTAGAAATGAGTTCTTAATCTCATCTGCGACATTGATCAGATCAATTTTTTCATTCGCCGCAAAAAGCGGCGTGGATTCTACTGGGAGTTCTTCTGAACTCTTATTCTTTGCCATGTTAGGAAATTCAGATATCTAGATTGCGAACGTTTAATGCGTTGTCTTCAATAAACTGTCGGCGCGGAGCCACTTCATCACCCATAAGCTTGGTAAACATTTCTTCTGCCTCAACGGAATCGGTTAGGTCAACTCGCAATAACTTGCGCGTCTCTGGATCCATTGTGGTTTCAAAAAGCTCCTTGGGGTTCATTTCACCCAAGCCTTTGAAGCGCTTAATCTGAAGCCCTCGCCGACCAATTTCCTTCACCGTCGAAAGAATTTCAGAAACAGAAAAAAGCGGGTAAACCTCCCCTCCCCCGTTGCCTTCATTTAATTCAAAGAGTGGCTTGTCCTGTGCTGTATAATGCTTCACGGAGAGCCCCTTGCGACTGAGCTTGGCAAGCAACTCTTGAACCGGCTTGCTTTCATGTAGCTCTACATGGGTGCCCCGGCGGGTATTGCCATTTTTGGCAGAACCGTTTATAGCCGAAGATTCTGTGCCAGTTCGGCTCCTGTTGTCCTCAAAGAGATTAAGGTCAGCGTTCTTCTTGGAAAATTTTGCCAGTTCGCGATCACCATGGAAGTAGTATACTTCTTCCTCATTTCCATCGCGCACCTTGGCCAAGTGCGTGGGTAATTCGCCAGTTTTTTTGCGTTGATCAAGAAAGTCTCCGAAATCCCCCCCGTGACGCTTTATGGAGCACGAGTATTTATCAAGCGTTTCCAACAGGCCCAGAATTTCACCAAGCTGTTTGGTGTTCAGTATTTTTCGGGTTTTGAGGTGTTTCAGTGAAATGTCTTC
This sequence comes from uncultured Verrucomicrobiota bacterium, assembly GCA_964616045.1. Lineage (GTDB taxonomy): Bacteria > Verrucomicrobiota > Verrucomicrobiia > Limisphaerales > UBA1100 > UBA1100. The sequence continues at coordinate 44,848 of CAZTTU010000001.1, forward strand.
TGCACCAAGTTCGATGAGAATGTTGTTTAATTCATTATCATCCTGAACATATTTTACGCGTTTTTTACGGGAAATCTGATAAAGCGGTGGCTGCGCGATATACACAAACCCCTTCCTCACTAGTTCGGGCATTTGGCGATAAAAAAAAGTTAGCAACAAAGTCCGTATGTGACTGCCGTCCACATCCGCATCCGTCATAATTATGATTTTATGGTACCGCAGCTTGTTGAGGTCGAACGAGCCTTCACCCTCGCTATTCCCAATCCCGGTGCCAACGGCTGTAATCATGGTGCGTATTTCCTTGTTCTCAAGCACCTTAATTAGTCGCGCCTTTTCAACATTAATGAGCTTGCCGCGGAGAGGCAGGATGGCTTGAAATTTTCGGTCACGACCCTGCTTGGCAGATCCACCTGCAGAATCCCCCTCGACTATATATAGCTCAGTGTTGGCTGGGTCGCGATCGGAACAATCGGCCAGCTTGCCCGGCAACCCGCCTCCTGTCATTGCGCTTTTACGAACGGTCTCTCTTGCCTTGCGCGCTGCCTCTCTCGCCCGAGCTGCAGTTAAACCCTTGTTGATGATTTTTTTTGCAACAGCTGGATTTGTGTCTAGATGGTGCATTAAACCATCATAGGTCGCCTTGGAAACAATCCCCTCTATCTCATTATTAACAAGTTTCCCCTTGGTTTGGGAGTTGAATCGCGGGTTGGGCAGTTTAACACTGATCACCGCCACCAAGCCTTCGCGAACATCGTCACCTGAAATGTTGGGATCCTTCTCCTTTAATAAATTATTTTTCTTGGCGTGTTGATTGATTGTCCGGGTCAATGCAGTTCGGAAGCCAGTGAGATGCGCCCCACCATCGACGTTGGGAATTGAATTAGCATACGAGAGGATCTGGTCGTTGTAGCTGTCATTATATTGGATCACAACATCCACGAACACATCATCGGTTTTGTTCGCAATCACAATCGGCTTTGCGTGAACAAGCTGCTTGTTTTTACCCATTTGTCGGACAAACTGTTCTATGCCATCACGGTAAAAGAACGTTTCAGATTTTTCGTCTGACCGATCGTCTACGAGAGTAATCTCTACACCAGGATTGAGAAATGCCAATTCACGCATGCGAGTGGCCAGTACATTAAACTGAAACTCCTGCGTGATGGTGAAAATTTCCGGGTCAGGCTTGTAGGTGACCAACGTACCCGACTTTTTTGTTTTGCCGATGACTTCAAGTTTCCGGGTGGTCTTCCCGCGCACAAATTCCATCGTGTGCACTTTCCCATCGCGACTCACTTCCACTTTAAACCATTCTGATAGTGCGTTTACACACTTAGCACCCACCCCATGTAATCCGCCCGAATACTTGTAGGCACCTTGCCCAAATTTACCACCTGCGTGTAGATTAGTAAGCACTAATTCCACAGCCGGGATTTTGAATTTCGGGTGATTATCTACAGGGATTCCACGTCCATCATCACGAATACTTACCGAACCATCCACGTGAATCGTAACAATTATATGATCACAGAAACCCGCTAAATGTTCATCAATCGAGTTATCCAAGACCTCGAACACCGTGTGGTGCAGTCCGTGCTCATCGGGGTCACCAATGTACATTCCGGGTCGCTTGCGAACGGCTTCAAGGCCCTCAAGCTTGTCGATCTTGGAGGCATCATACTTATCTAAGGATTCCGGTGCTTTTGCTTTATTTTTTTTTGGCATACTCCCCCTATGACTCACCCTGATTAAGAGCAGAATCGCTATCAGGTGATTCTACGGAAAAGACTGTCTCACCACAATTACTATTCAGGCGCATTTCGCAAAAACAACTCAATATATGGCTATGCCTGTGAGGCGCACCACAACATAGGGGGGCTGTTAATAAGATTCCCGATGAGGACTCAAAGATGTCCCGGTTAGCGATCTAACCGAAAATTATCGCAGGCTATCGCTCTGGATTTTCAATAGATTCTGGCAATGCGCTTGGGTCCTCTGGGCTGGAAAAGTTGTGCGACCCCTGAATGCTATCAAAATTGAATACACCGACCCCTGCCTCGGGGTTTTCCTTCTCATATAACCCCGCTGGCTCCGTTTGTCCTGAGGTTGGCCCGGAAATTTCAGCATCGTGAGGTCGGTGCGTTGAGGAGCTGCGGATGTTGTACCCGATGAGGTCTGGCCACCAAAACAAGCCCAAAAACACACAAATAATGCACAAGCTGCCCGTTGGAATAAGCCACCGCAGTAAGTTGCCCTCCCCTGCGGAGATCACTTTAGGCTGATTAATCACAGGTTTTACAAGATCCTCAGCGATAATTTGCCGCTCGACTTGCGCCCAATAAAATTCGCGTGATTCCTCAAGAGAAACCTGTTTTTCTCCAAATTTAAGCATTTTTGTTATGTGCTGAATCTCCCGGGCAACAGCCTTGGCATCTGCATCCGTTTCAACCAGTTCGGCAATTTGACCCGATTTTTCAGGGGAAATCTCCCCGTCCATCCATGCTTGAATGCTTAGTGTATCTTCGTGCTTCATCCCGTCTCGCATTCGATTCGACTTATCTTTGACGCTCTTTCTTCAAAGAAATTAATAAATTTGCCAACCGCCTACGAGCATAAAACAGGCGGCTCATAACCGTACCGATAGAGCAATGCATTGCCTTGGCTATCTCCTTGTATTCAAGCTCTTCGAACTCATGCAAGACAAGCACTGTGCGATGTTCGTGGCTGAGTTTCTGCATCGCTTTATCAATTTCATCTCGGAGCTCTTCACGTTCCATGGTTTCCGTAGGATTGAACGTCTCCACAGGCGTGTGCCGTTCCACCCCCCCGCTTTCCTCCTCCATTTGTTCCAATGAATCCGTTTGGCGTCGCTGCTTTTTCCGGAGATAATCCAGGCACAAATTGATGCAAATTCGGGTCATCCAGGTAGTGAAACTTGCATTATGCTTGAATTGTTTCACCCGCTGCCAACCCTTCACCCAAGCCACCTGTGAAAGGTCAAGGGCTTCATCCTCATTCCGCATCATGCTGAACGCGCGGCCATAAATCTTATCCCGATGTCGATATACCAATTCCTCATAGGACTCCATGTCGCCTCTTTGCGCCGCTCGTACCAGCTCATCGTCATCAGCGTTAGATATATCAAGCTTGGCCATCTATATCCGGGTCATTCTCTCAGTCGCCCCTTGGTGCTTGGAATCTCGCGACCGATGCGCAGATCTTTTTGGCAGGCGAAATCCACTGCTTTCGCCGAAGCCTTAAAAAGAGCCTCCACAACGTGATGTGGTTCCTGCCCGTAAAGTAGTTCGATATGCATATTGCAGCGTGCTTCGTTGGCGAACCCCTGAAAAAATTCACGAGAAAGCCCAAAGCGAAAGCGACAGGCATCATCCTGTGTCTTTTCGCTTTCCAACACCTTGTAGTCAAGTTTATCCAACCCAGCCCAAACCAGACAAGGTCGGCCGCTGAAATCCACCACACAACGCGCCAATGTTTCATCCATTGGCACATGCGCCTCGCCCCAAAGTGGGTTGCGCGGATCAAAACCGGTGCCATAGCGACGAACGCCACGCTTTTCGCCAAGCGCCTGCCCGTAGGCCTGCCCAAGGGCAATGCCACAATCCTCAACCGCATGGTGCGCATCGACCTTCAAATCACCAACACACTCTAAATCAAGATCGCAGACGGCATGTCTCGAAAAGAGCGATAGCATGTGGTCAAAAAAAGGTATGCCCGTGTCAATCGACGATTTGCCCTTGCCATCGATTTTCAGTTTTAAGGAAATTCGGGTTTCTGCAGTGGCGCGGTTAATTTGTGCCGTACGCTCCTTCATTGTGTGTAATTATATGCAGTTAGCTGGAAAATCGATTCCTTATTCATTTTCGCAAGCCAAAAAACGTTCGGCTTCAATCGCTGCTGCACATCCCATCCCGGCTGCAGTTATAGCTTGGCGGTACATTTTATCGGAGCAATCTCCAGCAACAAAAACACCTTGCACACTGGTTTGCGCACCCTTAATTCGTGTGATGTAGCCCGAATGGTCCATCTCAATTTTGCCTTGGAAAATCTGCGTATTAGGGACGTGGCCGACGGCAATAAAGACGCCGGCACATTCAACCTTTTGCTCTTGGCCAGTTCGGTTGTTTCTCAGGCGAACACCGGTCACTCCACCCTGTTCAACGCCGAGGATTTCGGATATTTCCGAATCCCATATCGGCTCAATCATTTCATTAGACAGCACACGATCGGCCATAATCTTAGAAGCCCTCAATTCATTTCGGCGATGCACAAGGTAAACCCGACTAGCAAACCGCGTGAGAAATGCCGCCTCTTCACAGGCAGAATCTCCGCCGCCCACGACAATGAGCGGTTGATCGCGAAAGATCGGCAACGCTCCATCGCAGGTAGCACAATATGTAACTCCTTTTTTGTCCAGTTGCTTTTCACTTTCCAAACCAAGGTGCCTATGGCCTGCTCCGCTGGCTATGATGATCGTTTGTGTCGACATTTCATCGCCATCAACCGTGAGGGTGAACGGCCTAGCGTCGAGATTCACTTTTTCCACTGTGGCGCCAAAATTAACTTTTGCGCCAAAATGTTCGGCCTGTTGTTGCATCCTGATCATTAAATCAGTCCCATCAACACCTTCCGGAAAACCTGGAAAATTCTCAACGGTGCTTGTGGTGGTGAGCAATCCTCCGGGCATCGCACCGGTAAGTACGACTGGAGCTAGCTGCGCGCGCGCAGTGTACAGAGCTGCAGTCAGGCCCGCACACCCGGAGCCAATGATTATGACTTTTTGGATCTCACTTGCCATGGGGCGCTCACGCTACGCACGGGCCATCACGAAGGCAAGAAGAAGGTTAAAGGGGGCGGATATCACTTGGCCAAAAAAACTTCCTCGTTTTTTGGCGCCTGTGCCACATTGTTATCACCCGTTGAAGCATCAAGTTTATGGCTCGAGTCCCCCCTGTTGTGATCTGAGTGAAATTTCACGCTTACAATACGGCTGACACCTCGCTCCTGCATAGTTACTCCATAAAGCACACCAGCTGCGGCTATGGTGCGCTTGCTGTGGGTAATCACGATGAACTGGGAATGCGACAAAAACTCCTTTAGTTTATGCACGTAACGATCAATGTTGGCATCATCAAGCGGCGCATCGAGCTCGTCCAGCACACAGAACGGACTAGGTTTTACTTGATATAGCGAGAACAATAGTGCCACGGCCGTCATGGTTTGTTCTCCACCGGAAAGCAGGCTAATGCTGCGAAGTTGTTTGCCGGGGGGGGAAGCAACAATTTCCACTCCAGCTTCAAGCACATCCTCATCATCGGTAAGGATGAGATTCGCCCTCCCTCCGCCAAATAAATCCGGGAACATTTTCTGAAAGTTTGCACGGACCTTTTCAAATGTTTCAGCAAACATCTCACGTGATTGCTTGTCGATACGAGCAATGACTTGCTCGAGCTCCGTTTTCGCATTAACTAGGTCATCGTGTTGTTCGTTAAGAAATGTGAACCGTTCTTCGATTTCCTTGTATTCCTCAATGGCCACAAGGTTCACCGGGCCCATCCCCTCAATCCTCCCCTGTAAATCATTCACGTGAACGCGAATTTTCTCCCAATCAACAGGTTCTTCGCCGCCTCTTGCTTCTTCTGAGGCAATAGTCTTCTTGGTTGTTTGCCCATTGTCGGTAATATTAATCGTTATGATTTCACCCTGAAATTCCCGAAGATTTATGTCGTGTTTCTCGCGTATGCGCTCAACTAGCTGTTCTTGCATCATTTGTTTTTGCGTGATTTCCACCTCAACCTGTCCCTTGCGTTCTTGCATTTCGACATGTGAGGCACGCCTCTCGCTAAGCTCCATCTCTCGCCGCTCGACTTCAGCGGCCTGCCGATTACGCCCCTCTGCAAGCTCGCCAATTTTTGTGCTTGTTGATTCACGTTCGATTCGCAGCCGATTAATTTCCTGCCGTGAATCTACATTTTGCGCCTCGAGTTGAACTTTTCTCTCGGCATTCTCGCTCAGTGATTTTTGCGAGCGCTCAAGTGCGTGTCGCAATTCCTCCAAGCGCTCTTCCATGACATTTTTTTGACTAAGTAATGAGACCTCACGGTCCTCTGCCTTAGAGCAGGCTACTCGGGCTTCAGTCAATTCCCCTACGGCGCGTTCACGAAATTCACGATGTTCACAAATGAAGGCATCGTGCGCAGCGTTATCCTCTTTCAGCTTGCAAACCTCCCTCTCCAGCTTGCGAATCTGCGTGGATAAATCAACCGCCTTCCCCCTTATATCACCGTCTTGCTCGGCAAGCTGCCCCACCTCAAAAACTGCGGCGTCTATTTTTTGATTCAGAATCAGCTTGGAATTTTGTAGTGCATTAAGTTCACCTTTTTGGGTAGCAATAGCAACCTTATGATCACTCAATTCGTCCCGAGCATTTTGTAAACTAGCCTGCAATTCAGTCTGCTCAGCCATAAGTTGCCCCTTAAGTCGACTCGCCTCATCAATGAGGTGCCCGAGGTTTGTAAGTTGAGACTCCAAGTCATCCACCTGATTTCGCCGCGCCAAGACAGAGCCATGCGCGGCAACACTACTATTGCTACTAGCGCTGGTATATACACCTTGCCGACTGAGAGACACCCCACCCAGAGTGACAAAATTAAACCGGCCTGGATTCGAGCGCCAAAGTTCCGTGGCTGTCTCAAGCGTGTCGACAATCACTGTCCGACCCAGTAAAGCCTGCAGAAGCGATTGATTACTCTCATCTGTTTCCACCACATGCAAAGCAGCTTTGCCTTTGCCTGGGAGATCACTGGGCGGTATTTCGCCTCCTCGCTCGACCAGCATCTCCAACGCCACAATGCTTGCGCCCCCTTGCTTGAGCCGCGCAAGGCGAGCAAGCATTTCGTTCGCTTCATCTGGTTTTTGAGTAAGGATTAGCTGAAGATTGGAGCCCAGCGCTGCACCAATTGCTGGGACATATTCATCGGGTACTCGAATCAAGTCGGATAATGTGCCGATTACTGAATCAAATTCCTCGAGGAGAGTTTGAGCTCCTGCGCCAAATCCCTCCTTGGATTCAATTAACTGCTGCAAAACCTCCTTGCGCGATTTTGCCTCAGCTTGCCGTCGCAGCAATTCATCAAGCCCATCTTCCGCCTCAATCAATTGCCGATTAAGATCAGCAAGGCGTTCCTGCCGCTCCTTGACGGTTCCATGATGTGTTTGAGCGTGAAGGGAATCATTCTCCGCTCTTTCTTGGAATTCAGTCAAGCTCGCATCAAGCTTGATGCGCTCTTCCTCAAGTTGAACCTTCTCGGCCGAGAGCTTTTCCAGTCGCGCAACGTTGGCTTGCTTTTGCATTTCCAGCGCATTCAGCTCGTTCCGCGCGAGCATAAGTTGATTGTTAAGCTCATCGGCATCAGATTGCGCCCCATGGCGAACAGATTGCCGTTCGCAAATCTTAGCATCAAGACCTTCAACGAGCATACTTTTATCATCAACATTTTGTCGCGAACGATCTAATGCGTGCACGGAATTTGCCCGCTGCTGATTAATACGCTCCAGTTCTGCATCAACTTCTTTCTGGCGCTCCCGTCCCCCAGTGATATCGACCTCAGTGTCAGCGTGTTGTTCCTTAAGCTCCACCATGCGCTGCATGTTGAATTGCATCCTGTTTTCATGCCGCTCCTCTTGGGATTTCAAATCCATATTCTGCTGCTGAACGGCATTCACTTGTTTATCCAATGAGCTCAACTCATTTCGAATAGTTTTAAGAGCACCTTCTCCCTCAATAATCAAGGATGAGTGCCCCTCTAAATCCACGCGAATTTGATTGGCTTCTTCTTGGATGTTATTGAGATCTGTGTCGATGGCATCAAATTCATGTCGTGCCAATCGAGTTTCCATGTCGCGCAATTCATCCATGATTTTCTGATACCGACGCGCCTTGCCCGCCTGCCGCTGCAGTGAGCCGATCTGGCGTTTCACTTCGCGTATGGTATCCTCTAATCGGAGCAAATTCTGCTCTGTATAATCAAGTTTACGGAGGGCTTCTTTCTTCTGCTGCTTAAACTTTGTGATACCGGCAGCCTCCTCAAAGACCATTCGCCGCTCTTGCGGCCGACTCTGAATGATACTTGTAATTTGGCCTTGAGCCATGATGCTGTAGCTGTTACGGCCTATTCCGGTGCCCATAAAAAGCTGTTGGACATCGCGCAAGCGGCAGTTGGCACCATTCAGAAAATATTCACTACCACCATCTCGGTAGACCCGGCGAGTAACAGTGATCTCATTGAATCTCAAATCCACCCCTGCGGCCTTCAAGTTTTCGTCGCCCACATCACCAATAGTGATCGAAACCTCTGCCATGCCAGTGGGCTTGCGACCGCGCACACCATCTGTTCCGCTAAAAATAACATCAGCCATTTCCCCGCCACGCAGCGCTTTGGCAGACTGTTCGCCAAGCACCCAGCGAATGGCGTCAGATATATTTGATTTTCCGCAGCCGTTTGGGCCGATAATCGCCGTGATGCCCGGCTCAAAATCCAGAGATGTTTTATCAGCAAAAGACTTAAAGCCAATTGCCTTCAGACTCTTCAAATACATATAAACCTCCTTCTGGCCACCTTAGGGAAAACTCGCAAGGCGCCCCACCCTATATATTGCATCGCCCGCTCACGCCACCCCCAACAAGTAGTGGCTGGCGCGATGCTCGTGGGGAGACCTAATAACCAATAAATACTGACTTGGCCAGTGAAATCTGAATTAATTATTCAATGATTGCTCGCGCTTCTGCTTGAACACATTCGGCCAATTCATTAGGCGAAAGAACCTTGGCCTGACTTCCCCAGCTAAGGATCCATCGCTTGATGTCCGCCAAGTGACTCAAGCTCATTCGTAGCTCCACTTCACCATTTTTCAACTCCTTGATTTCCTGTGTCGGATGCCAATTCTTTTCCCGGATAAGGGGCGCAACATTTTTGTTGAATTTTATTCGTATTTCATATGATTCATTTCCCTTAAAGACACCAAATGAACTGGAGAGATAGTTGTCGAGGGAAAAAGAAGCCGGCCGGACAAATACTTTGCCAGTGGTTTCCGCAGCCTCAATCCGCGCGGGAACAAAGGAGCGTATATCTTGCTGCTTGTAATCAAATGCGTATAGATACCATTCATTGTTGATGTTTGCAATTTGATAGGGGTCAATGGTGCGCTCTTCGGGTTTATGATTTGGTTTTTTATACGATATTTTGAGTTGCTTAGATTTGGCAGTTGCCTTGCATATTCTATCAAACAACTCGATCTCCACTTCCGATCCAACTGTGTGGCGAAAACTCAGAGCCTCGTCCCATTCATTGAGGTGAATATTGACCGCATCAGGAAGTGAATCAGAAATTTTTTTGAAAGCCGCGGAAAGCCGTTTCTCAAAAACTGTACCCCTATAATTTTGCATGGCCTTTTCGGCTATCAACATGGCAAACAATTCGCCTTCGTTAACCTGCAACATAGGAAAAGAGTCAACTGGCCTTGTGTATTTGAACCCATTAAAAGCTGCGTCAAATTCGATCGGCAAATCCCAGCGATCGCGCATAAACCGGATATCACGATGAATGGTTTTGGTGCTTACCTCCATTTTTTGCGCAAGCGTACTTGCATTTGGGTAGTTCCCACGCCTGACCGATTCGTGTATCTCTACGATCCGCTCCAAAGGGGGGCGAGAGTGCAGCACGGGCGATTGGCCACGTTTTAATTGGGCTGGATATTTCCTGCTTCCCCTGGCCTTTGCCATGGTCGAATCGTCAGGTTTTAAGCTTTGAAAGCAACTCGGCGTTTGTCGGGTGCTTCTTCAGCGCGCCAATGAGTGTTTCCATTGCATTGACCGGGTCAAGGTCCACCATGGTGCGCCGAAGTTTGTGAATTGCATCAAGGTGTTCATCGGGGAAAAGTTTCTCCTCCTTGCGCGTGCCGCTCTTTGGAATATCAATAGCAGGATAGAGGCGACGCTCCGCAAGCTTGCGGTCGAGGATAAGCTCCATGTTTCCGGTGCCTTTGAACTCCTGGAAAATCAGTTCGTCCATTCGACTGCCGGTATCCACCAATGCAGTAGCCAAAATGGTAAGGGACCCACCATTCTCAATATTCCTCGCTGCCGCAAACATGCGGCGAGGAATTTCCAATGCACGCGCATCAACACCGCCAGACATTGTTCGCCCGCTGCCGCCTTTTACGTTGTTGTAAGCACGAGCAATGCGAGTGATTGAATCCATCAACAAAAACACATCCTGGCCGCATTCTACCATTCGGCGACAACGCTCAACCATGAAGCGCGACAGGCGGACGTGAGTTTCCAGATCCATATCATTGGAAGAGGCAACCACCTCGGCCTCAACGGAGCGCTCAAAGTCGGTGACTTCCTCGGGGCGTTCGTCAATAAGCAACACGATGGTCTTCACATCAGAATGGTTTGTTGTGACAGCATTGCAAATCTGCTTGAGGACGGTGGTCTTTCCAGTGCGTGGGGACGCCACAATCAAACCACGCGTTCCTTTGCCTATCGGCGTCACCAGATCAATGATGCGGGTCTCAATTTCTTCGGGTGTAGTCTCGAGTTTGAATTTTTCAAGGGGATCGATGGTGGTGAGATTTTCAAATCTCGAACATTCGGTGTATTCCTTGAACGGCATTTCGTTCACAGAATATATTTCCTTGAGCTGCGGACTGTGCCCCTTGTGGGGCGGCACAAGGCGACCCTGAATGAAGCAACCTTCTCGCAAGTAATGGCGACGGATCGTGTCAGGCGTCACGAAAATATCGCTGGGCTTGGATTGGAAGCGATTTCCCGGCGAACGGAGAAAACCAAAGCCCTTGTCAGAAATTTCCAAGTAACCTTCGCCCTCTTCTGGCCATTCGGTCCTGCTGCTCTTTGACATGATAAATGTTTTTTGTGAACGACGCACAACTACTTGCATTCTACTGCGTCGTGATGATCTACCAGAAATTGCCTCTCAAACTGAACCCGAGAGGAGGTGCGCACAAAAAACGTTTAGCATGAAGACAGTCGCACTGGCAATACTTTTTAACCAATTCTGCACATAATTAAAATCAACCACTTGGATCCCGTACAGTAAGCTCAGCCACGATCGCCCTCGATTCTTCCGCTAGTGGCGTGCTGAGATATCGCTCGCCCGTAGACGGGGCCACAGTGACAATCATTTTACCAGCATTTTCAGGCCGACGGGCGACTTTCAGCGCCGCTGTCACGTTTGCTCCTGAAGAGATCCCACACAGAATGCCCTCTTTTTTGGCCAATTCGCGGGCCATGGAAAACGCATCATCGTTGCTTACCCCGATGCATTCGGTTATTTGTTTACTGCCATCTTCACTCTTGATGTGCAAGTTCTCAGGCACAAACCCAGCGCCTGTGCCTTGAATCTTGTGTGGCCCCGGCGTAAGTTCCTCGCCAGCCAGTTTTTGTGATATTACCGGTGAATCTTCCGGCTCCACGGCAATAGCTTGGAAACTGGGCTTTTTGGCCTTAATGACCTCTACGCATCCCGTTAAAGTGCCCCCGGTACCAACACCTGCCACTACAATATCAACCCCGCCTCCGGTGTCTTCCCAAATTTCCAAAGCAGTTGTTTCGCGATGAACCCTTGGGTTTGAAGGATTTTTGAATTGTTGCGGAACCCAGGAATTTTTGGTTTCTTCAGCAAGTTTTTCAGCCATGGCAATGGCACCCTTCATTCCCTTTGCTGCTGGAGTCAGAACCAGATCAGCACCGAGCATCGCCAGCAGTGTGCGCCGTTCCACCGACATGCTCTCAGGCATGGTGAGAATAAGTTTGTAACCCTTGGCAGCGGCGACAAAAGCCAGCGATATCCCGGTATTACCACTAGTAGGCTCGATAATCACAGTGTCCTCCGTGAGTGTGCCATCGGCTTCGGCCGCCTCGACCATAGACATCCCAATGCGATCCTTGACGCTGGAAAGTGGGTTGAAAAATTCGCACTTAAGTAACACGGTGGCATCAATGCCCTCGGTTATATTATTTAGCCGAACGAGTGGGGTGTTGCCCACAGTCTGCACGATATCGTCATAAATTTTACCCATGGTGTGATTTGGTAGTACGGGGAATTGAGCACATATGTACTCAATTGAGCAAGTGTTTTGAGCTTCGAAATGTTACTAGCCAAACAAAAAGTCCCTGCCAGACCGAAGTCCAACAGGGACAAATTGGGGGGTGGGCGTTCGCTTAACTCGCTCTTCCCCGTTGCAACCATTAGGCACCTGCAATTCAGGTCGGTTGCTCCCCGACGCTATTCTCCGTGACTTGCGGAGTTATCGGCCTCATAGCAGGGCCGCCCAAGTCCTCACGGCACTTGGATCATTGGGTGAGGTTTATTTGCCCGCTTCAGCCAGTGGTTGCAGCCACTGACCTGCGGACCAGGCCGGGACATGAAAGTGAAACATTCATCTCCGAGCCATCTGGCAAAGGTCGGCCACCACTTTTGGTGGTGCGTTGGCCTGTGCCACGGGTCTCGCCTCTTACCCCTGAGGTCACCATTCATTCACTTGGCAGCGCTGCATTTTTTGCATCGCCACCGGGGCGGATAGTTTTCACGATCCTGTCTTGGATCAGTGTCTATCCCGACGGAAACCCCAGCTTTGTCCCTCTTTTCAGAGGATTTCGTCTGGCTAGCCATTTCAAGCTAATTTTTGATTTCCGCCGCGCTAATTTAACAGTAGGCGACCTGCACCTTTTAGGCAACTGTGTTCAACTCAAGCCTGAAGTGGGCTTGAGCATCTTACTCAATTGCACCCCCCGAAGGGTTTGCAACCGGGTCGAAACCTGTTCTTAATCACGCCCTATTGCTCCGAAAAGCATCGAGCGTTAACCGCAAACATGCATCAACCGACTCAGGGCGTCTTCTTTGGAATTTGCGCATTCCGCACCCCTAACCTCCCAAACGCATATCGGCCTTTTCGCGTATCGACAGTGCGCGAACACTATCGTGCATTTGGGTGAACTTTGCCATCTCCACATCTGGCTATCCCGCAACTCTACTCAGCCTGCCAGTCACCAGAAGCAACTTTTCTGTCCTGAGCCTAGACGCGGACCAATATGTTTCAAAGGGGGCAAGCGTATTAGCCCCGCCTGCCCTTTCACCCGGTTTCCCGGGCATTATCATTGGAAGCCTCCGCACGGTAAACGTACCTCGGCTTCTGTTCTTTCAAGGAACCGTTGCTAGACTAACATATATTCACGGGGCATCCACTAATTGTTTTGAACAGCTTTTTCACACCCATTGTTAAAATGACTGGGTTTATTAACAGAAAAACACTGGTATTTGCTCAACGTAACGCACCCTGTGAATTAACGCTGCACTCCCTCACACCGGAAGTGTGATGGCTTGTTAACAAGTGCGTTTTTAGTGAGGTGGTGCGCGAGCATTTTCGCGCGAAAGCCTACGCGGCTGCTTTCTTGCCCTTCTGGGCCTTCTTCCGCTTGATATATATAGCGCGCCGTCTTCGCTTTTGGATTTTATTGGTTTGCTGCCCCATGATTGATCTTTACAGGATTGATTATTAAGTTTTGTTTTTCCAAATATGAAACGGGTCACCATTTGCTGCAATGTCTTTTTTTTGATTATTTCAGGATGCAGCAGCCTGAGCACAAGCAAAGTCAGGATGGCTTTATTTGTTGAGCAAGAAAGTGGCCGAGGAGAGGCGGTTGTGGAGATGAAGGTGTTTAGGGCAAGCCCCAAGGTGTTTTTTGTAGCCTCTAATCCGGTGCTCGAGGTAGGTAAAGGGGTGCTAAATGGAGCGATCTTGAGGGAGGGCTCCGACAAGGTGCTTTCTTTAGAGCTCCACTTCACCTCTCGAGGGAAAGCCTTACTTCAAGATATCACAACACGCTATCGCCAGCAACGGCTGTTTGTGGTGGTGGCTATGCCTGACGAGGCGGATAAGAAGCGGATTGTTTCTCGATGTATAGGTGTGTATTACGTTCAGAAAACAATCGACGCAAATATGTTCCAATTTACGCCTGACACGAATGAAGCGGAAGCAATTGAAATTGTAAATGGATTAAACAAGGCTCTTCGATGAGGGCTGCTCCTTTGATGGCAGCCCTTGCTGCCACCATCAGTTCTTCCTGCGAAAAAAAGAGCGCTTTGCCTCTTGTCCCCGCAATCAGCAAACCCTCAAGAACAAATGAAACTTTTCCGAAGAGCCCCGCATTTCAATTTCCCACTGCCAACCGCGAATTACTCCGCACCGGAGGGGAAGAGAGGTTTTTCACGCCTACCAATCCGGGGCGCCCTTGGAGCAGCGGAGCTTTTGGGTGCGTACGGAACAGTGGCACGCGTTTACATGAAGGCATTGATATTAGGTCAATGAAAAGGGACCATGATGGTGAACCAATAGACTGGGTGGTATCGTCACGATCCGGAAAGGTAGTTTACATCAACAGGAACATCTCAGCATCTAACTACGGAAAATATATTGTGTTGTCACATGAAATCGAGAGACTTCCGATTTATACATTATACGCGCATCTCCGGGAAGTGAAGAAGTCTCTGGCAATTGGAGATGCCCTGGGTGCAGGGGAGGTGTTGGGTGTTCTGGGGCGGACATCCAACATCAAAGAAGGAATACCCAGAGAGCGTGCCCATTTACATTTTGAAATCGGAGTACGGGTCAACCCCAAATTTAACCAGTGGTTTGATAGTTGGTATACGGACGGGAATAATTTTCATGGGGATTGGAACGGGCTCAATTTATTAGGGCTGGATGCCGCCGCAATCTTAAAACAAGCAGATGCCGGCTCGTTCAGGATGTTAGGGCACTTGAAAGAAGAAATGCATCTTTGTCGGATTCTAATATTTAACAAGAACTTTAATTGGCTGAAGCGATTTCCACAGCTGATTGATGACCGCGATCCGGGTAGTAAAAGAACAATTCAGACATGGGAGGTAGATTTGAATTTTAATGGCATTCCTGTGCGAGCAGTCCCCGTTCGAGATGAAATAAAATCAAGAGGAGCCAAATACAGGATTCTGCAAGTCAACAAAGCAACCCTAAAGAAACACCCCTGCAGCGGTTTAGTTTTCCTTAAAGGCCAACAATGGGTGTTCACTTCCAAAGGTCGCCGATTGCTGGACCTTTTGCTTTTTGAGTGAGTTCTTACTTGCGGGATCAGGGCCTTGCCAATAGCCTCCCGCGCGATGAACTATGAAATTTCAAAACGCGCCGCCTCGCTTGCCCCTTCCTTGACTTTGGCAATTACAGCCAAGGCTAAGGAATTGCGCGCCGCCGGCGAAGACGTGATTGGCCTTGGCGCGGGCGAACCCGATTTCGACACGCCTGAGCACATTAAGGAGGCAGCAACCCAAGCGCTGGCAGATGGTTTTACCAAGTACACGCCAGCATCAGGCACGCCCGAGCTGCGGGCGGCTGCTGCAAGCAAATTCGAACGTGAAAATGGCCTGCAGTATGACCCGCAGCAGATAATCGTATCCTGCGGAGGTAAACATTCCTGTTACAATGTCATGCTCGCCTGCTGCCAAAGGGGCGATGAGGTCATTATCCCAGCACCTTACTGGCTCAGCTACCCAGAAATGGTCACACTTGCCGAAGCCACGCCAATCATTTTGGAGACCACAGACGCCACAGAATTCAAAGTAACACCTGATCAGCTGCGGGATGCAATTACCGATCGAACCCGAATTTTCATCCTAAATTCCCCCAGCAACCCAACCGGATCTATATATACACCGGAAGAAACCCGGGCACTGGGGGATGTGTGCGTGGAGAAGGGAATACTCATCATGAGTGATGAAATTTATGAAAAGCTGATTTACGGTGATGCAAAATTCCAGAGTGTTGCTGCCTGCTCGCCAGAGCATCAGGCTCACACAATTATTGTACATGGCTTAGCTAAGGCCTATTCAATGACGGGTTGGCGCATTGGATTCACTGCGGCGCCACTTCCGATAGCCAAAGCAATCGGCGCCATCCAAAGTCACAGTACCAGCAACCCAACCTCATTTGCCCAAGTTGGCGCAGTGCAAGCTCTAGAAGGACCACAAGATCATTTGGAGATGTGGCTTAGTGAATTCAAAAAGCGGCGCTCAGTTGCGTTTGAGCAATTGAACGCGATCGACGGGATCAGCTGCGTAAACTCGAAGGGCGCATTTTACCTGTTCCCTAACATTTCAAATACAGGCATGAAATCAGCAGAATTTTGCGAGCGATTACTGGCTGAAGCCAAGGTTGCAGCCGTACCTGGAATCGCTTTTGGGTCAGATGACTACATTCGGATTAGTTATGCAACGAGTATGGACAATATTGAAAAAGCCTTAGCTCGCTTGGCACAATTTGTGGGCGCTCTCTAAGGCTATTGAACCATCTCGTCAATTGGCCATGGGGACTTAATGTCATCATCCAGGTCGGATGGTGCGCCCCCCTCATTCACTATTTTTTCCGCCAACAAGCCGATCATCGCAGCGTTGTCGGTGCAGATGGAGGGTGAAGCCAAATGGAGGATTATTCCATTCTTATCGCATGTTGCTTGAAGAGATGCACGAAGCGCTCCATTACATGTAACGCCACCAGATGCGGTAATGCAATTTAAGCGTTCACGTTTTGCTGCCCGGACTGTTTTCTTGACTAGCACTTCTACGATGGCCGATTGAATGCTGGCGCAAAGATCTGAAATTCTCGAGTTATCTGAATTAATATCAGGATTTTTTTGAAGGAAATAGCGAACCGAGGTTTTTAAGCCACTGAAACTTAAATCGTCGTTGATTTTGTTCAGCATTGGTCGGGCGAAATCAAACGCCTTGGGATCGCCTGCCTTCGATAGTCTATCTATTTCCGGACCACCAGGATACTCAAGCCCCAGAAGCTTAGCTGTTTTATCAAAACACTCACCTGCTGCATCATCTTGGGTGGTTCCCAAAGTTTCGTGATTCAGCGGTGCAGTAACTTTGGCGATAATAGTGTGACCACCGCTGGCAATAAGCGAAATATTTGGTTCAAATTTATCCCAGTGAGATTCCGGCGGCTCACCGGCAAACCAAGGCGAATAAAGGTGTGCCTGAATATGATTCACACTTATCAAGGGGCAATTGAGCGAATAGGCAATAGCTTGCGCTGCCCTCCAGCCAACCATCAATGCGGGAGGTAAGCCGGGGCCACGCGTGGCAGCAACTACATCGAGCTGTTCGGGGCTTGTGTCCGATTCCCTCAAGGCACGCTCGACGGCGGGCTGTAAGTTTTTCAGATGCTCGCGGATTGCCAATTCCGGCACGACGCCTCCATATTCAGCATGGATTTCGATCTGTGATGAAACAACCACAGATTGAATCTGACCATTTATAGTAACGGCTGCGCTTGTTTCGTCACAGGAAGTTTCAATGGCTAGCAGCCGCATGGTCCGTTATTTTTTCCGCAGCTTTGCTCGCAATAACTCAAGGCCTTTTTCGAGTTGCAAATCCTTGGCACCCTTTATGCGAATTCTATCTTCCTCACTGAGATCATCTAGGCCGAGGGGTGAGCGTTGCCGCATGATGTCGCTTATTTGCTCGGGGGTCATATCAACCATATAATCAGGTTCAATTCCTTTTCCATGAATAGTACGATGGCTGGGTGTGAAATATTTGGCGGTGGTGAGGCGAATGGCTGAGCCGTCACGCTGAGGTAGGATACTCTGCACAGAGCCCTTGCCATAGGTCTTTGTGCCCACCAAATCAGCCCGTTTTAAATCTTGCAAGCAACCGCCAACGATCTCGGAGGCACTAGCACTGCCGCCGTTGACCAAAATCACCATTGGCAACAAAAATTGCTTATTGGATTCAGCAAACAGTTTCTCTTGCACAACAGCATTACGTCCCTCAGTGGAAACTACCAGCTGATCTTTTTCGATAAACATTTCCGTAACACGCACTGATTGCGCGAGAAGCCCCCCCGGATTGTCACGCAAATCCATGACCAGTGCTTTCATTCCGGATTTTTTCATGTGAGCCAGCGCATTTTTTAATTCAATAGCAGTTTTTTCGGTAAAACCTGTGAGGCGAACGTATCCCATCTGATCCTCTAACAGATCGAAATCTCCGTTCCCAAAAAGATCACGCACGCTCTTGGTCTCAATGATCTCGCGTGTGAGCTTGATTTTTTTTTCAGTATCCTTATCTCTTTGTATTGTAATAGTAACCTCTGTGCCCGGCTTCCCGCGCAGCACATCAACAGCATCTTGAGTTGTGAAATCCTTGGTGGTTCTATCGCCGATCCTGATAATTCGATCTCCGGTTAGCAAACCCGCCCTAGCACTGGGGCCGCCTTCCAAGGGCTTTACCACCGTGAGCCATTTATTGTTTATGCTGATCAACACGCCAATCCCACCGAATTGTTGCTTCGCGTCATTTTTTAACGCATCGTGCTTTTTTGCCGTCAAATATGAGCTATGCGGATCAAGGTGGGCAACCATGCCCTGCAGTGCTCCCTCAACAAGATCATCATAGCCCACCTTCCCTTCATCCACATAATGACGCCTGACCTCCTCGAGAACACGTACAAATTTACCCAACTGGCCAGACATATCCTGTCGACCGCCGGCCTCTGCACTATTGAGATAATTTCGAGCCCCAACGTATAGGTTAAGCACGAGCACTGAAATCAACACGGTGTTAGTAATACGTTGCTTCATAGAATAAAATGTTCGCGGAGGTGCCAACAAATGGCAAGTGAGGTTTATTATGGTTATTGACGGAGCAATAATTCCACTAATACCAAATCTTCGGGCGTAGTCACCTTGGGGTTTTGGTCTGAACTAGGAACAAGAACCACAGGTTGCCCAATCAATTCACAGGCTCCCGTGTCATCAGTAACCGTGACCCCTTGCCGCCGCACGGCCGCTAATGCCTTTCTAATAATATTCAAATCAAAAACTTGTGGCGTTTGCACAGCCCAAAGGCTCGTGCGGTCAACATTCCGGCTAATATAGCTGCGGGAGTCTGCAATCTTAATAGTGTCGGTGACTTTGCTGGAGGCGACTGCTGCACCTGACTCCTTGGCAGCAATAATTGTTTTGGAAATTAATGATGAACTTGTGCATGGGCGTGCACCGTCCTGAATGGACACCATCTTGCAACTTGAAGAAACAGAGGCAATGCCGTTGGCAACTGAATCCTGCCTTTCTGAACCGCCATGAGTCAATGAATATGGTTTTTTGAGATCAAGATTCCTGGCAAGTTCTTCAAATTTTTCCCGACCATCATCTCGAATGACTATAACGGTCTCGTCGATATCCGGATGTCGATCAAATCTTTTCCAGGTGTGACCCACAACAGGCATTCCCGCCACCTCCAGAAACATTTTATCTTGCTCGGTTTCCATTCGGGACCCACGACCGGCGGCGACTATAACTGCGGAAGCCATTCAAAACTTTAGTCAAAGGGCAGGACGCCAGTCGAGAATCTTTAACTGCATCGAATAACGCCCGCGCCAGGAGTTAATAGTGGGCTGCGCCGCAATATCAAATCTCCTTCCAGGAAGATCAATCCCAGCAGCGTTCCAATAAACAGCTTCAGCAGAAACTTTCCCATCGGTAACATTCAGCTTGGCATGTTGTTTTTCTTTCCCCATCCAACGAATCGGCGCGGCCAATTCCAGCTGGGGAACAACGACTTGCACGGGGCTGACGCCTTGACCTGTCGGCTGCAATTGATCCAAGGACTTAACTGTCTGGAGATTCAACTCACTTAAGGGGATTTGAGCATCAAGAATTAATGTTGGCATCAAGTCACAACTGCTCAATTGTGATCGGGCTATCTCATTAATTTGCTTCCTGAAGGCATTGATGTTTTGGGGCTGAATACTCAAGCCGGCTGCCATTGCATGCCCGCCATGCCGATCAAGATGTCTGTCACATTCACGCAATGCGGCAGCGAGATCAAAACCCTCCACGCTACGCCCTGACCCCCTCATGCCACTAGGCCCACCGCCCAGAATTATTGTTGGCCGATAAAACTTTTTTTGCACGCGGGATGCCACAATACCCACTACGCCAATATGCCAATCTGGATCCCCTTGCACAATGGCAAAATCATTCTCCCTGTTAAAGCTACTCTGGAGCAAATCAGTAACTTGAAGTGTAATTGCCCTTTCTGTTTTTTGACGTTCTCGATTTCCAAGATCCAACTTCCCCGCCATTTCCTCAGCCACCTGGGGATCCTTTTCGCGCAATAAATCCATCGCCATGGTGGCACATTTCAATCGACCCGCGGCGTTGAGTCTTGGGGCCAGTTGAAAACCGACTTCAAAACCACCAATGGCGCCACTAATACCTGCTGCATTTACTAGTGCCGCAATGCCTATTCGAGTTGTATTATTGAGTTGCTTGAGGCCGTTCACGGCGAGGATCCGGTTTTCTCGTACCAGTGGAACGAGGTCAGCAATTGTGCCTAAGGCAACAAGATCAAGAACTCTACGGATGTCAAAGGCGTCGAAGCCTGAAAGTTTCGCTTGACGGCCCGCCTTCAGTAATCCATGTACAAGTTTGAACGCGAGGCCCGCCGAACAAAGCTCGCGATAGTCCGGCTCATCATCTGCTGCAAGCTGGGGATTCACAATCGCATAAGCTGGAGGAGGGGGTTCTGACACTTGGTGATGATCAAGAACTATGACATCAATCCCTCGGCCCTGAAGACTCCGTACAATCTCAAACGATGTTGAGCCACAATCAGTTGCCAGCAAAATATCCGGCTGATGTTCGCGAAGACAATTATCCACGCCCTCAGCAGTGAGGCCATATCCTTCGTCCATGCGATTTGGCAGGTAACCGGCCATATTCCAACCAAGCGACCCAAGGCAATCGAGCAGCAATGTGGTTGATGTGACACCGTCAACATCATAATCTCCGAAAACAACAACTTGCTCATTTCTTTTGCGCGCCATGAGCAGTCGACTAACTGCAGCCCCTAGATTAGGGATTGCTTCGGGTGGTCCAAGATTTGCCAATTTGGGCTTTAAGAAGTCTTGGGCAATCTCCGGGTCGGCTAATTTACGATTCACAAGACAGCAAGCAAGCAGTGGCGTCACATCAGTATGATCAGCAAGTTTCTCAACGGCAACGGGATTAGGTTCATGCATTTCCCAGTTGTGTTTCATGGGTTAAATATTGCTTGCAATGAATTCAAAGGATTCAAGGGTTAACCACCACATCCATTTCCAACAAAGGCAAAAATAGATAACTGTGATCAAAACCGAGGCATAGCCCCAAAGCACCAGAACCCCATCGCCCTCGGCTTGTGCACCGGCGAGAAACACGATGGCCCAAGCTGGAAATGTGTTTGTGCCGGGAAAGGGAATGGGCAGAGCCATGAGTAGGCCCATCAATAAAATGAGCAGGCCGTTGATATGTGGATTGACCAACCCGGGAAGGCTGTTTTTGCCGTGACTGGAAAATCGGTCAATACGGTTCAATATTTTAACGCCCCCGTTAATAATTTTCTCAAAAGTGGTCGGTGCGAATTTGCGGTCGCCAATATATTTGGGCAATCTCCCGGGCCGATCAATTATTTGGCGGAAAGCCAAGATGATGATCGCCAAACCAAAAGGCGCGCTGATGCCGGGCAAAATAGGAAGGCAAAACGGCAGGGCTAACACGATGATAACAAGATCCACCCCGTATTCGCCAGCGGCTGCGAGCAATTCGTTGAGCGTGTGCGGTTTCTTATCGGTCCCGCGCACCATATTGCTCAAGGTATCTGAGAGAGGGGTGTGCATGATAAAGGGCCGGCCGATGTTGCTATGTTCGCGACCCTTCCGGGCCATCCGTGATCAACCAATTGGCAGGAGTTAATTCCCCCAAGTCTGGAGATTACCTCCCAAGGTCTCAGATTTCCGAGATATTTCGACGAAAAGCCTAAGGTGGGCATCTGATATTGCTGTGTCTTTCATTCCGAACCACCCTTAGCTTGCCGAACGCTTCGAATAATTGATGCAATAATGGAAACAAATAATATCGCGAGAACCACAATGAGCGGCCCCCATGTTGGCATTTCCCCACCCCATGCACTCTCTAACCAATGTGCCGTGAGCATTTTGACTCCAATAAATGCTAACACCAGCGCAAGCCCATACTTGAGGTAATGGAATAATTCTATCGCACTGGCGAGAACAAAATACAGCGACCGAAGCCCTAGTATTGCGAACATATTAGAGGTGAAAACGATAAAAGGATCTTGTGTTATAGCAAAAATAGCCGGGATCGAATCAACGGCGAAAACAACGTCTGTTGATTCAACTGTCACAAGCACAATGGCCATTGGGGTTAACAGTTTTTTTCCATCGACAATTGTCGTAAAACGGCCTTCAACAAATTGATCGTGCACAGGGAAAAATTTCCGGGCGAATTTTACCAAAGGATTTCTTTCTGGTTCAAGGCCATCCTCATCATTGGTAAGGAGCATTTTTAAGCCGGTTAACAGGAGAAACGCGCCAAAGAAATACAGAATCCATTCAAAGTGATACACTGCAGCCGCCCCAACGCCAATCATGAGCCCACGCATAACAAGCGCACCGATAATGCCCCAGAAAAGAACTCGATGCTGATATTTTGGTTTTACCTTGAAGTACGTAAAAATGAGCGCAATTACGAACACGTTATCCATCGACAACGATAATTCCAGGATATATCCGGTAATGAATTCAATTCGCTTAACATCCCGAATTTCAGGATCATAAATCCCTGGAATAGTGAAAAAAGCAAAAGCCAATGAGAGGGAAAACCATAGCGCGCTCCAGCAAAGAGCCTCTTTGAACGAGATTTTTTGCGGCTTACGATTAAAGATGCCGAGGTCCAGCGCTAGCGCAAAAAGCACCCCAAGAACAAAAACCCCGAAATACCAAGGGCTCACATCCGGTGATAACTCAAGGCCGTGAGCAAAACAGCTCATTTACATTTACGTTGTTATCGCTGCCCCAACAGGCTCAGTGTCAACCGCAGGGGCTGCCAATTCAGGTCGCTTGCCCCTGTGCCACCAAAGCACAATAGCACAGGCAATATAAATGGAAGAATATGTCCCCGTGATTACGCCCACAAGGAATGTGAAGGCGAAATCATTAATCACTGTTCCGCCAAAGAAATATAAAGTGGCAGTTGATAGCAAAGTGGTGCCAGAGGTGATAATGGTACGACTTAAGGTTTGGTTTAGTGACGTATTCATCACATCGGCGAACGAGCCGCGTGTACCCATACGGAGATTTTCCCTTATGCGATCAAAAATCACGATAGTGTCATTGATGGAGAACCCAATGATTGTCAGGGCCGCCGCCACAATCGGCGCGTTGAGCTCTCGACCGCTAAGAAAGAATAGACCTCCGGTCATTAGCACATCATGTAAAATTGCAATTACCGCCCCGAAAGCAAATGAATATTCATAGCGAAAAGCCACATATATCAAGATTCCAAAAAGAGCCAACATCACAGCGATAAGGGCTGACTTCTGGATTTCCCCACTGATGCTGGGCCCAACCATTTCCAGCTTTTTTTGCACCGGTGAGGCGTCGCTATAGAGACGCTTAACATGCTCCTTAACTTTGCCGGCATTGTCCGCGCCATTAGCACCTAGTGGAAAATCAATCCGAAGCTTCTGCGCCCGTGTGGATAGATCTGTCTGCAATTGAGGCTGAATTTGTGCGCCATCAATTCCCGTTGCCAAAGATAGCTTTTCGCGGAAAGACCCTGATTCTATATCACTGTTTATATTACTGGACGAACTGGCATTAAAATCCAGAAGCATACTATAGCCGCCAGCAAAATCTACGCCCAGCATCTTATCGGAACCCTTCAGGAGGCCGGCACCAAAGCCCACAATGATGAGCCCCCAAGAGGCAATGAACGCCGGCAGCGCGTATTTAAGAAAATTGATTTTCGAGAGATTCACACTAGGTCGCAGATGCATGAGTCGCTTGGATTTTTCACCACCAATGACCCCCGCCTTTAGCAGCATGTCCATTACCAACCGGGTAACAACGAGCGCGGTAAACATACTTACTAAAATACCAATCGTTAGTGTCACGCCAAACCCCTTTACCGGCCCCTTACCCATATAAATCAGGATAATTGAGGCGATCATTGTGGTGATATTTGCATCAAAAATAGTTCCAAAAGCCTTGTCATAACCAGAAGCAATCGCTCCCCTGAGGGATTTGCCCACATTCAGCTCTTCGCGAATCCGCTCATATATCAGCACGTTCGCATCAACCGCCATGCCTATGGTAAGCACAATGCCGGCAATTCCGGGAAGTGTGAGGGTTGCATCAAACCAACACATAACTCCCAGGAGAAGCACAATGTTCAGGGCTAGCGCGATATTTGCTACCACGCCGGTTAACAGATAATAGATCAGCATGAATATTGCCACGGCCACAAGGCCCCAGATCGCTGCCCTGTAACCTTTGACAACGGAATCCCGACCAAGCGAGGGGTCCACTTCGCGTTCTTCGAGAATTTGCAGCGGATTCTCCATTGGGTTATTCAGGGAAGCAGCTATTTCATGGGATTCCTTCATGCTGTCTATCCCCGTGATCTGCCCCCGTGCATGTATCCGACCATTGATGGAGGGTGCGCAGATTAGCTTCTTCATTTTCTCACCATCTGCATTAACATCAACCCGGACCACAGCAAGGAGGCGAGCGTCTTGTTCGCCTACCTTGTGTCTGTCAGTAATTTTCGCAAATTTATTGGCACCTATGGCGTCCAGGGTGAAATGTATTTCAGGCTTATTGGACACGGGATTCCGTCTAACTGTCGCCGATTTGACATGCTTGCCACTCAGTGCAGTTTTGGCCTCAATGAAATAAGGCGTAGTGAATATTTGGCCATTCTTATCCTCCGTCTTGTCGATCATTCGCTCCGCGCCCGGGATAAACCTGTCACTTCTGTCTGGAGATTTATTTTCAGGATGAGAAAGCCGAAACTCTACTGTGCAAATATTGGTAATACTGTTTCGTATTGCGTCCCGCTCCTCTTGTGACAAAGCCGGAATTTGTATGATTATTGAATCACTCCCTAGGGCTTGAATCAGAGGCTCCTTTACCCCCTTCACATCAATACGCTCTCTAATAACCTCAATGGCTTGATTGAGCTCCTCTTTGGTAATCGCCTTACTACTTGCCCCCTCCTTTGGCTTAAGCTGAGCCGCAAACGCAATGCCCCCACTGAGATCAAGACCTAGCTGGATTTTCCCACTGGCTTCGGCCTCGATCTTCTTCAGAATCGTGCGGTTAATTATCTCGATTGTATCAGTTGAAGGCGTTTCAGAATCCCAAGCTTCTGGGCTAAGACCCAATTCTCTTAACGCCGCAATTTTTAATTTTTCAGCACGTTTCTTTTGGTCCTCATCTCCATCTTTGCCGTCCTGCCCACCGATTAAATGAGGGAAAATCGTAAGTAGAAAACTCTCGGCCATAACCTCCCTCAAGTCCATGGTCTCGCCAATTGCTTTTGACCAAGCCTTTAGGGAAAGGCTCTCATTAGGCCCCAAGCCTGCCTTTGCCTGGTCTAACCGCTGGAAAAGCGCAACTGTGTCAGCTTTAGAATTTGTCCGCGCCTTGAAGGCCTCGACTAGGTCTTGGCCTTGCGGGGGATACCATTGGAAAAAAAATACGACGCCAACGACGCCCACTAAAATCAGTCGACCGAAAATAGGTTTCTTCTCCATCTATTGATCTTTGACCTACTTCTTTTCGGCTGAATCGTCGTCATCAGTAATGACACGCTCGATGGAGCTCCGGGCTAATTCCACTTTCGAATCGGCTGATTTTAAAATGATACTATCTTTTTTGACATTAGTAATAGTCCCGACCATGCCGGCAGCAACTACTCGTTGGCCGTTTTTGATTTCCTCCACCAACTTAGCGTGCTCCTTTTGCTGCTTTTGCTGCGGTCGAATGAGTAATGCGTAAAAAATACCCAAAAAAGCTAGAGGCATAAGGCAGGTGAGGAGCGAAGGGCCGCCTCCCTTTTTGGAAGCTACCGCAAAAAACATATCTGAAACTAGGTTGTCCATAAGCAAAAAAATCAAAGACGGAAAATCCTATTGAGAAAGTTCCCTTTTGCAAGCTTATAGCTCATTTCCAACACTTTTCCTTTGTTCTTCAATGCGACTGGTGGGACGATATTGCGAAGCAAATTTTTTGCGGAATGTATGAAATGTTCCTTTATCAAGGCATGTTCGTATTTTTTCCATTATTTGCAAGTAGCAGTGAAGATTGTGGATAGTCAGTAAACGCAACCCGAGAATTTCTCCCACATTAAGTAAATGCCGCAAATAAGCGCGGGTGTGATGCGCACATGTGTAACATTCACAATCAGCCTCAATTGGCCTAAAATCCTTCTTATACGCCCCACCCTTCAAGGCAAAGGCACCACGAAAAGTGAAGGCTGTCCCGTTACGGGCCACGCGTGTTGGCAAAACGCAATCAAATAGATCAACACCCCGCGCGACAAGCTCCACCAGTTGCGCAGGCGTCCCAAGCCCCATGGCATAACGTGGCTTGCCGGTGGGTAGTGCTGGAGCCATGTGCTCAACAATCCGGAGCATTTCTGGTTCAGGTTCGCCTACACTCAGTCCACCAATTGCGTAACCGTCAAAATCCAGTGCAATGATTTCCCTCCCGCTGCGTTCACGTAAATCCTCATGGCAGCCGCCTTGCACAATACCAAAGACAAGTTGCCCATCGGAGCGACGTTGTTCCCGGCATTCAGCCGCCCAACGGCTGGTTCGATTGACCGCTGACATTACCTGTTCGTGCGTAGCGGTATAGGGAGGACAATCATCAAAAACCATCGCTATGTCACTGGCAAGTTCTCGCTGTATTGCCATCGCCTCTATCGGTCCAAGAAATAGTGAAGCACCATCCAGATGAGATTGAAATGTAACCCCGTCATCTTTAATTTTCACCATCTTTGCGAGACTAAACACTTGAAAACCGCCACTATCAGTGAGGATTGGTTTTTCCCAGCCCATAAACCGGTGAAGCCCTCCGGCAGCACGCATGATTTCCATACCGGGACGAAGATTAAGATGATAGGTGTTTCCGAGAATGACCTGGGCCCCAACCTGATTCAGATCAGCTACATCTAGCGTTCTGACAGTGGCGCGAGTGCCAACGGGCATAAACGCCGGCGTCTCAATGGCGCCATGAGCGGTGGTTAATCGACCGCGCCTGGCAGCTGATGCGCTGTCGACTTGAAAAAGTTCAAACATTAGGCCAAAGTGCCTTTTTTATTTGAGTCACGGCTTCACCGACTGACACATCCTCACGATGCCCACCATCACGAATGGTTAATTCAACATTACCATTCTTTAAAGATTTCTCACCAATGCCCACGCGGACGGGGAATCCAATTAATTCTGAATCCTTAAACTTAAATCCCGGCCGCAAATCTCGGTCATCAACAATGACATCAATGTTGCTCTCGGTAAGCTCCTTGCATATTGCGATCGCAGTTTTCATTATTTCACCATCCGGGCTTGAATCAAGCGCGGTAATGCAAACCTGCCATGGCGCAACGCTTGTGGGCCAGACGATGCCCTTTTCGTCATGATTATATTCGATAATTGCCTGCAACGTGCGCGTAACCCCAAGACCATAACAGCCCATCACAGGAGCTCGCTTTTCGCCATCTTCATCAAGAAATTTTGCCTCAAACGCCTCAGTATATTTAGTCCCAAGCTTAAAGACATGCCCCACTTCTATTGCGCGCTGAATTCTCAGCGGCTGACCAGATTCACTTAACTCACCTTCACGCACTGTTCGAATATCCCTCCACTGGGCGTCAGTAAGATCACGCTCAACATTGACGTTACGGATGTGAAATCCATCTTCATTTGCGCCAGTAATCATTCCTGCCGCCCCGCGCAGACTTTCATCAGAAAAAATCGGAATGTCCTTCACCCCTACCGCACCCAAGCTGCCAGGATGCGCCCCGACCGCGGCGAAAACCTCCTTGGCTTCAGCCGCGCGAAAAATCGCTGTGCCCAAAATGCCGGTGAGTTTAGATTCATTAATTTGATCATCTCCTCGGATGAGAACTAGAACCGGCTTGCCTTCAGCCAAGAAAACCAAGGTTTTTATTTGTGCGGACGCCGGAATATTATAAGGATCATTTGCCAGATTTTCAATTGTCTTCACGCCCGGTGTCTCAAATTGAGACAACTCTCCAGTGCACACACTGGGAGTAGGGATTAGCGGGCCTTGACTGGTGGCTTTTTCCAGATTTGCACTGTAGCTTTCATCCTCTGTGTAAGCGACTTCACTTTCGCCAATTTGAGCTGGCACCATAAACTCATGTGAATGTTCGCCGCCCATCACGCCGGTGTCGGCTTCAACAGGAAACGCCCGAACACCGCTTCTCTTGAAAATGCGGGCGTAGGCATCGTACATTTTCTGGTAACTGACAAGTGAAGCCTCATCAGAAACATCGAAGCTATAGGCATCTTTCATAATAAATTCGCGTGCGCGC
Organism: uncultured Verrucomicrobiota bacterium; assembly: GCA_964616045.1. Taxonomy (GTDB): domain Bacteria; phylum Verrucomicrobiota; class Verrucomicrobiia; order Limisphaerales; family UBA1100; genus UBA1100. The sequence continues at coordinate 73,394 of CAZTTU010000001.1, forward strand.
ATCAATCCGAAGCGCGGACGGATTTCATCACGAAATTTTGTTTGGATTTGATAAAAATTCATTGGCATCTGCCTGTAGGAATTCATTTCTGCGGTTGCTAAAGTGGCAATCACTTCTTCGTGTGTTGGGCCCAGAAGCCATTCACGATCTTTGCTGTCGCACACCTTGAAAAGGACATCTGCAGCTTGTTCATATCTACCACTAGTTTTCCAGATTTCGTTGGGCTGTAAGGCTGGCATCAATATTTCCATGGCGCCAGCAAGGCCCATTTCTTCGTGAACAATCGTCTCTATTTTTCGGAGCACGCGCAATCCGGCTGGGAGAAATGTGTAGAGTCCCCCCGCAAGTTTGCGCACCAATCCGGCTCGCAATAGGAGTTGGTGGGAGGGTATCTCAGCCTCGGCAGGGGCTTCTTTCAGGGTAGGAATAAAAGTGTTGCTCCAGAGCATGCCTGTAGCTTTACCGAACAAAGGGCTGCGGGGCAATGAACGTTTAACTCACCGAGTTGCATAGTGCGTGCATATCACCTATGCGCACCTCAAGACGGTCTCCGCTTTCAATGGGCCCAACCCCGCTGGGTGTTCCAGTGAGTATTATGTCACCGGGTAATAGTGTCATGTTGGTTGAGACGAAACTGACAAGTTGGGCACAGCTAAAAATCATCTGGTTTGTATGCGAGTTTTGACGCAGTTGGCCGTTTTGGAAAAGTTGGATTGTCAAATCTTGTGGGTCGATTTTGGTTTCAACATATGGCCCAAGAGGGGTGAAGGTGTCGAAGCTTTTAGCGCGCGTCCACTGGCTTTCGCTGCGTTGTATATCACGATCACTGATATCCTGAGCAGCAGTATACCCAAAAATATAGCGACTCGCTGCCTGTGGGGCTACATTACGCATTCGGCGACCAATGACAATCGCCAATTCAGCTTCAAAATCATTGCGGTGACTGGGAAACGGAAGGTCGATTTTCGCCCCATCCGGAATCAGCGACGTTGGTGCCTTCAGCCAAAACAGCGGTTGAGCAGGCGGTTTTAGACCAGATTCTCTGGCGTGATCTGCATAATTAAGCCCGACTGCAATTATCTTGCTCGGCTCTACTGGAATGAGCGTGCGAATTCCACGCGTTGGCTTAATGGGGCGCTTCACAAAGGAGGGTGATCCAAAAACATCCCCTTTCAACTTAAACAGTTTTCCGTCGACGACCTTGGCGTAAAACACATCTTCACCCTTTTGGAAACGTCCAATGGAAGCCATGTGTCTAGTTATTAACAGGTTAATCTCATGGATCGCAAGAAAAAATCTAGTGGTTTTATCCAAAACAAAGGTTAATGTCGGTTCTGTGAGATACCGTGCAGTCATATATTTGTGTGGATTATTGATCTTGGCGCCAGTTCTGGCCGAAACAGAGGTGGTTATTCAGTGGAACTCTGTAAACAAATCCTTGGGAATAACTGCCAAGAACACATCTTTATTGCGTGTATTAGGGGAAATTCGACATCAAACGAAATGGGAAGTGGCATTGGAACCAAATCTTAATCCTGCTGTTTCAATAAAAACGAATCCCAAACCAGCTGCCGAAGCTCTTCGCTTGCTCCTAGGCAATCTTCGTTACACCTTGAAAACGCAACCTGGCCGACCGTCGAGGTTAAGCGTGTTCCGAAATTCTGTGGACGCCGCAACAGATCCTGTGGCCGAAGCCTCCGCGAAACCAAAAAGGCTCGAAGGTCAGATTGCGGTGGCCGTAAGAAGTGAAAATGACGCTAAGCGGCTAGCCAAGCAGTTCAACGCGGATTTCATAGGATTCATCAAAGGAGTGAATGCCGCCCGCTTTCGATTCGGAAGTGAAAAGGAACTCCAGCGGATCCGTGACTCCCTGGCAAAGGCCAATGGTGTGGAATTTGTCGATGACATTTTCGCTTACCCCCGCCCTGCCGGCCCCATGATTGCCCAAGCTACTGCGTTGCCGATCAGCGTGAACCCTGCAAATATTGATACAAAAGGAATGCTGATCATTGGATTGATAGATTCCGCAGTGCAACCGAAGGCAATGGACAAGCCAAACTTCATTCTTGAATCAAAATCAATAAGTGGAACACATGACGCTGGAATAGAATCTCCAACACACGGGACCTCAATGGCTAGCATCATCTTACGAGGACTTGCCAATAAAGATCTTGGCGTAGAAGGCAGCACGGTACGAATTCTTCCGGTTGATATTTATGGGCCAAATACTGAAACCACTTCATTTAATGTAGCCCAAGGAATTACAATGGCTGTCGAAAACGGTGCAACAATCGTTAACCTTAGCCTCGGATGTGCAACACCCAACTCATTAATACAGCGAGTAATTCGAACCCACCATAATAATGGCGTGCTATTCATCGGGGCAGCCGGCAATACTCCGGTGACTGACAACGAATATCCGGCGGCTTACCCCGAGGTAATGGCGGTTACCGCAATACGTCCAGATGGGGAATTGGCCAACTATGCCAACCGCGGCAAGTTTGTAGACGTAGCTGAGCGCGGAACCCAGCCAGTGCGATTTAATAATCGAACATACTCAAGCACAGGCACTTCCAGTTCCACTGCATATATCAGCGGCATGGCTGCGGCACTGGCCACAAAACACAAAAAAAAACCCCATGAAATTAGAGAGCTAATTATCAAGAACCGACCCTTTGTGCCGCCCAAAAAGGATAAGAAATAATTAGGCCCTCCGCTCAATGCGAACAGCCACGTGGCGGGTTTCCGGTAGGATGAATTTACGAATTTCTACGCGCACAGTCTCTGGTGAAAATTTCATCAAAATTTCCCCGGCAATTTCCTCGGCCAAAGTTTCGATAAGTCGACACTCCTTTTCAGAGCAGATTCTCTTCACGCATACCCAAACTGCGTGATAATCAATAGTTTTCATTAGATCGTCAGCTTGCGCAGCGGCCGAAAAATCCGCCTCCAGCTCGAGTGAGATGAGCAACGACTGGGGTGCTGATCGCTCTTCATCTGGAACACCAATACAACATTTCACTTCAATCTCAGCAATGGAAATGGCATCTTTCACAGCGTATATAATATTCTGTTAATTAAAGTTTCTGTTTGCCGGCCACTCAAGATTGCTTTGAATGAAAAGGTCTTTTAGCTCCCCCAAGTGTTCCACTATTAATTCAGGATGCGATTCTTTAAGCTGACATATCGTGTTGTATCCTGTCAAAACAGCACATGAATGAATGCCCCCAGCATATGCGGTATCAATATCATGCCGCATATCACCAATGAAAACGGTTTCATGAGGCTCGAGGGTGTTTTCTGACATAATACAATCAATTTTTTTGCGCTTATCCATTACTCGTACATATACATGGTCAAAATCAAATTGAATCCGGCCCGATTGAGCGCCGTAATGATCTGGGTGAATCGTACTGAGCAGAATGGTGCTCAGCTGCTGAGCCTTGCAGAAGTCGAAAAACTCCAAGGCATAAGGCAAGGGCTCGACTCGCTTCTGTTCATCTTCAAAGCTCTGCATATACCACTGCTCCAGTTTCACAAGCGGCACCCCGGGCGCAACTCGCTCGTAAAATTCATCAAATGGTAAGCTAAACTCGGACCGGAATTCATCGAGTGACATTGTGGGGCAACTGGCGGCATCTAACGCAAAATTTGTGGAACGCCAAACTGCTGGTAAATCATCAACCAGTGTGCCGGACCAATCGAAGATAACATTCCGAATCATTATGAATTAGAGTCATCATGCTCCTCTGGCATTTTTGCGCGTAGATTAATGCGCGCAGGCCCTTCAGTGCTTGCCCCAGATGCTTCAATATTTTTTTCTGCCCCATCATTAAAGGCCGCGCTCTCGCAACATTCGTTTTGTGAACTAATTTTCCTGCCTTCAGGCAAGTGCCCGTCATCCTCACAGTCCTCGTTCCCTTCTCGAAGATTAATTCGTTTTTGGGGATTTGCCAAACCGACCGCTTGGTCACAGTGCGGGGCTATCCGCAGGGCTGCTATTATTGAGGCAACAACAGCGATGATGGCGCAAACCAAATAAGGTAATTCGAGCCTCAAATCCATTAGGCTAAGCGCAAATATTGGGCCAATGATCCTTGCCAGACTCCCTATACTTTGAGTTACCCCCATGACCTCGCCCTGCTCTTCCGAAGAGGCATTAATCGATATCAACCCAAATGTGGGAGCACGATAAACACTCGAACTCACTGCGAACAAGGCCAAGCTCAACATAAGAAAAATCAGCCCGCGTTGTTGTGTGCAAAAAGGCAACAACGCTAGGCTAACCCCAACCAGAGCCAGCCCGAAAACAATCAGCCATTTTTCACCAAACCATTTTACAAAGACACCGATGCAGCGGCCCTGGATTATTGCTCCAATTATTCCGCAAAAAGCCATCAACCAATAGGCAATATTCTTAGTAATATTGATGGACCCCAAATATCCGGAGGCCGGAATCACGGAAATTGGATTTGGAAGTACAACTCTGCCTGACGCAGGTGCAACTAGCACTTTTCTATTAGATGCATCACCGTATTCAGCCAGCCCATCACCCTGCTTAACTTCCATCCCATCCACTACATCCCAGTCGATAGGGGCTATGGTTTTGCTTTCATTTTTAACGAATAAATTTTCCGTATACAAAAAATTTCCCGGGTCATCCTTGGTGCCTGCAAACATCAGGGCAAACGTACTCTCAAAACAAGTAAAGCAAAATGTCGCCAAAAAAAACACACCAAACAAATAGCCCAACTGTGGGCGCGTGATTATCTGGCTGGCTTGTTGAATACGCGGAGGCAATGGGGCCGGATCTGATTCAGGCTTGCGACTTTCACCTAATATAAAATAAGCCAATAATAGGTTGAATCCACAAATACCTGCAGCAACCCAACCGGGACCGGCAGCACCAAACCAACTTGCGCTCAATGCGCCAAGAACAGGCCCAATAATGAAACCGAGGCCGAAAGCCATCCCAATAAGCCCCATCCGCTCGGAACGCATTTTGGGTGGTGATATATCCGCAATATACGCGCTCGCCACTGAAAGATTAGCGCCGCAAATTCCGGCTGCAATCCGGGACACGGTGAGTAGTATAATTGACTGCTCGACACAAGCTATCGCAAAAACAATATATGAAACGCAAGCCCCAGCCGTGCTAATCAGCAAAATAGGCCTGCGCCCAATGCGATCAGACCACCTTCCCCACATCGGCGCAAACAAGAATTGCATCAGGGAATACGATGCAATAATAGACCCAGCAATAAAGCCCGAGGCCCCATATTCCTTGCTGTATATGGACAGCATCGGCAACACAATCCCGAATCCCACTAGATCAATAAAGACCGTCAGAAAGATAACTAGTAATGATGCATTTCTTGCCATAAGTGCAGGAAGCGCAACCCTAGCGTCAACTTTATCGCCTTAAAAGAAAAACCCACCTACAGGCTTTCAGCCCAGCCGCATCTTAGGATTCAATACCAGATTCCGCAGCGATTGGGCGCTTTCCATACAACCATTGCAAGGCAACCTTTAAATCCTCAAGAATCATGTATAGGGAGGGCACAAGAACAAGTGTAACAACGGTGGCAAACATCACCCCAAACCCCAATGACACGGCCATGGGAACTAAAAACTGTGCCTGGACGCTTTTTTCAAAAAACACCAGCGGGGCGAGGCCGGCAAAAGTTGTCAGGCTGGTCAACCAGATTGGCCGAAACCGCGCCACCCCACTGATACTCACAGCCTCTAGTAGGCTATTGTACTTGAAGCGATTACGATTCACAAAATCCACCATCACCAGACTGTCATTCACCACAACCCCGGTCAGCGCCACCACACCAAACATGGAGAGTATGGTCAGTTCAATTCCCATTATATAATGCCCCAGAACCGCGCCGATAAGCCCAAAAGGAATCGCACACATTACAATAAATGGCTGCACGTAGGACTTGAAAGGAATAGCCAGCAATCCATAGATCATGACCATCGCCACAAAGTACGCTTGCATGAGACTTTCCATGGCTAGCTCCTGTTCTTCTCGGGAGCCCTTAAAATCAGCCATGACACCGGGATTGGTGGCAATGATCTTGGGGATATCAATATCCCGAAGGCTGGCAACCACCTTATCCGGCTCTGACTGGGTAATGTCCACATCGGCCGTGACTGTCACTGAACGACGCCCATCCACCCGTCGAATACTTGCATAACCACGACCGGTTTTAACTGTAGCCACCTCTTCAAAAGGCACCTCGCGTCCATCCGCCAGGCGGATGCGCA
>CAZTTU010000002.1:0-74603 GCA_964616045.1 uncultured Verrucomicrobiota bacterium
CTTTTCAGTTCTACTCCCCTTCCTGTTGAACCTGAAAAATTTGACGTAAATGGCATCCGGGATGAAGTCGTGGCGGGAACTGCCTTTATTGATACCAGCCTGCCTGGGTTGCCTTCGACGTTTCCTGGGTTATCAGTTTTGACATTCAGAGTGCCTCACGGCTTGAAATCGGGGGATAAACTGGAATGGGCAGGGGCTCCCGGCAGTGTGGTGACTCTTCCGCCGATGATATATGACCCCATCACTTTCGATGTGATAACTGATGATATGACCGACACAGAAAAACAGAATCGATTGGAGCTTTTAACCCAAAGGATTTTGCATACTACGGTGCCTCATCACTTGGTTCCGCATGAGTCGGTTCGGATTAGCAGCCCCATGGGGATTGAAGGAGGGTTGACTTGGCTGCAAAGCCAAAACAAGAAAGGTTTTGGGTATCCCTATGGGCCTGCGCCATTTTTCAATACAGATTTGGTTCTCTATAGCGATGTGCCGGTTCGGCCTCCCCAGCCGATTCCCACATCAGAAGCCACGAAGCTTATACTTATGGCCCCGGAGGAAATCGCCTCGGCATACAATATGAAAACAAATTGGTGGGGCTCCTGGGATGGGAAAAAATGGGTGCCCAAGTACAGGGCCAGACCTGCATTGGCCGATGGAGCACTGCCGGATGAATTTATAAACGCTACGTGCACTTTGACATACCGTGCAGAACCTCGTCGCCTTGATCTAATCCCTTATTTTGTGAAGGTGGTGGATGAAAATCAGGTCACGTTGCATCGCTCCGCCCAGTTGGAGGAATTTTCAAAGGTAATTATGTGTTATCCGCGCAGTCGGTTTAAATACGGCAATGGTGTGTTCACGGGAGTTGATCAACACGCACGGTTATTCCGACAAGGCAGTACAGTCCGGTTTGTCATCTCCAGTAACGCCGACGGCAACCTCATCACTGCATCTGGCGGTGCCATCACTGAGAAGAATACGTTTATGCTCAGAAAATTTGGGACTGTGCCCTTGCAGTTCATGTTGCCAGACCCCGCAGATCCATCAAAGGCGCTGAAAATGCAAGACGGGTTCACCTATACGCTGCAGGTGGTGCCCAAGGCCCCTTTCCATAACTTCCAGCATGATGGGTTGACCGCTGCGATGGAAAAGATGGCGGGCTTAATGCTAAATGAATCTCTTGACACCACAGGAGACGGCACGACTGCCGTGCATTCCTTGGGTGGCCAACTCTTGCCGAAGGAGAACGAGGATCCCTCTGATCCCGATCCTCTTGCTTTTGTTGCGGCTTCTCCGTTTCCATTGAAAATGGGAATTGGCGGCCATCAAGAACCCCTGGGGCCCTGGCATCATTCCCAAAAGGGAATTCCCTGGGGCACAAATTTGGTGCCTGAAAACCCGGAAGGTGCGGGCCGCTACACAAGGGAGATGGAGCGGATAGTCCAGGTGGCGGCAAATATAGCAGATTTATATTCGGAACCGCCGGCGAACATTTCCACCCATCCGAAGATTTTTGGTTATCCGTTGTTCGGGAAAGATTTGGTGCAGTTTTCCAGAAATATTCAAACCAAATCGGGTGCCGTGAACAATCCAAGAGGCATGCTTCGATTTGGGGGAATAAAGTCTGATAATGAAATTTCCGCTGATATCCGGCAAAGCTCAATATTGACGGGAGGCTTGTCTGGTTTGGGTCTGGGCGAATACTTCGCCTATTTCAAATCGGATCCATCAACTTTAAAGAATAATAGAGTGAAAGGGCGTGTTTACCTACAGATGGGGGTCAGCGGCATCCCCGTGGCCACATCCAAGGAGCTGGAACTGGATGTTTGGGGGCCCTTGAAGGGACCGGTGAGATGGTTGTGGCGGCTCAATACACTTTGGCCAAATCCTGACAAAGGGGATGAGGAATATTGGATTGGCTATAAATTCAGGATGACCTGTGAGGGTGGCCGCGAGGTTAGGGTGTTTTTTAATGATGAAGAGATTTTGTCTTATGTAAACGGAAAGCGCACAAGTCCAGGGCGAGCCAGTTTGCTCTCCTATGAGGCGGACGCCGTTTTCACTAACCTAAAGCCATGGGTGGAACTGGGAAAACAAACAGGCAAGGCACAGTGCCTTGATTTCAATGATAACACATGGAAATGGCATGTTGATGTGCCTCTCTCTCTGGGATGGGCGACTTCTAGAATTGCCAAGACTCCTAACATATTGCCTACGGCCTACAAGGGCGTATTTAGGCGTGATGCATGGAACAACGTTTACCTCACGGGATTCCAGAGGAAAAACCTCCCGCTCCTTACGCTCTTTGATTCTGATAGTAAGCCTGACCCAACAGGTTTGTTAAACTCGTGGTATCAGCGATTTGCTCCCACGGTAATTGGGGTGAAGGATCGCAGCAATCCAGCGCGACCATTCCCGGGACACAATATGCATCCGGTCATCACGGAGGTCGCGCTGCGTGTGAATTTTGACAGGCAATCCAAAAAATTATACGGCCGGATCGTGATGGAGGTGTATGTACCTGAGAATATTGTCGGGGCTCCGAAATCATATACAATCAGCGCGCGGGCAGGGATTATTGGCGGTGAATGTGTGGTTGTGCGCACCGATTCACAAGGTGGTGCAATCCCTGCGACCATGCCTTTGAGTATTGCGGAGGATTTCAGGCCATATTCCACAGGATCCTCCATTACCAGCCCGGCTTCCATGACAATTAGTCTTACTCCCGGAAGGCACACAATTATATTCGGCCCCAAGCCAGGATTTACCTTTGCCGGCTTGAATCTCGTCGACATCCCTCCGACCGCCCGCGTTAACCCGAAAACTGGATTCAAGCCTCTCCACTCAACTGAAATCCCCTTGAGCGATGGTGGGGGCAGCTTGACTGATATACGGATTGAGAATTTAAAACTGGCATTTGAAGGTGAGATTCAGGTGGGGCATAGGGCGGTTGAGTATATTAATGATACCTTCGAGATTGAGGAACCAGTAAAGTTTTCTAATCCGGCGCCATTAAATAATGAGTGGCCCTTTATCCCTGCATGGAAGGCGACTGATAATTACGGTAAAGTGGGCAATGCAGAGAATCCAAGACGAGTAATTTACAACAATATATTTTGGTATTTAACCGTGCCTGATTTGCCGCGAAACCCAAAAAACAAGCCGCCGGGCATCGATCCCAGATGGAAGAAGCTTCCGTGGGACCTGCGAAAAATTGAAATTAGCTGGCAGGCAAATGATCCACTGGTCAATTCGCATGCAAAAGATTTTAAGGTTAATGATTATTCCCCCCCGAATTTGGTTGGTGTAAATAGGCCCAAAGCTTCTCCCAATGCAAAGACCCACAGAGCCTGGGTGCCTTTGGATGCCCATAATAAGCCCTTTCAGTTTCCGAAGTTGCCGCACAAAGCAAGTGGGCACAATTGGGGATTTGGGGTGAATATGGCCCTCAAAAATGATGCATCCCGGCATTGGGGAAGGGGCAACTCTGATTCCAGCATTAAAGACCCTGGCGTAGGACTCTATGCTTCCAATGCACCGCATTTGGACTGGCGGTTTCCTGATATTTCCCGCGGGTCGATTGAGAATGTTGGCTGGTTGGGACAGGTCCACCGGGGCACGCCATGGCAGACACTCTATCTCAAATCAAAGATTCCCGGTAGTGTGAGTATAATTTCAATTAATGATGCTACCGGAGAGGCGGTTACTGCAACTCCCCACAACTTGGCTGGCAGAGAGCTTGTGGGATTGTCCGGCACTAAACCAGCTACCTGGGAAAATGTAGATAATGCAGGAGAGGTGAAGGGCAGGGCACAGGTAACTGGTCCCAATACATTTATGTTACAGGATGGCACCGGAAATGCGCTGCAGAGCCTTGATGGTAACGGGGCTGTTTATAGCACGCCGGGTTTACTCACAGTATCGAGCACTTGGGCAAACTGGGCTGGTAGTGCCGATACCATGCCCACCAATGACCGGCGATTATTGGAGCCCCTTGCAGTAGGAGGCGGAATTTCGGTGCGTGGACGGTTCTCGGTTAACAATGATTCGCGGGCAGCCTGGAGTGCTGCGCTGTGCGGTTTGTCGGTGCCACTGCTCAATGTCTTTCTAAACGGCAACTCGAAAATTCAGCGGCGAATCATTGGGGCCAACGATCCCAATATAAGTCCGTATCCATTTCAAGACCAATCAGGAATTCCCCGCACGGAGTATCCCGCGGATCGCGATGCCCGAATTGATCTAACCGATGGCCGTTGGGTTCAGGTTGTTTCTGGGATTAACACTGCGCGTGGGACCAACACATTTACCCGCGTGACTGACGTTTTGGCTACGCCTCAATTGACGGATCGATCACCTTATTTACAGGTGGCTTGGCGGCATGTTAGCACGCGGGGCTTTCAGGATGAATTGGATTTGGAGCGTATTCCGATGCAGTTGCTTTCGCTTTTGCGTGTCGATGATCAGCCGCTTTATGAGACCTATATTTATGCAGAGAAGCTTCGCCCGGCGCTTCGAGTGAATGCTCATGGGTATTCTGGAGCTGCCATAAGCCCGGATGGTACAATTCTAAATTATGAGGTCGCGAGTCAAACCATGCGGCGGGTGGTATATGAGCTTTCCGGGGCTCAGGCGTGGCACCGTTCAAGCAAAAATGGACATGTTGGATACTGGCGCGACAAGGATGGTAATCTTCGTCCCCTGCCGCCTCTGAGGCCAAAAATCCTGCATTCCAGCACACTCCAAATGAATTAGGCACAACAGGTTTGTCTCCTGTTCGACAACCAAGTATTGTTCGCTTTTGCGATGGCGGAAAATGTGATCAGGATCGGAGGTGCGCGGGAGCATAATCTCAAGAATCTTTCCCTCACCATCCCGCGTGATAAGTTCGTGGTGATCACAGGCCTGAGCGGCTCAGGTAAATCCACCTTGGCATTTGACACCATCTATGCCGAAGGCCAGCGCAAATACGTGGAATCATTGTCTGCCTACGCCCGCCAGTTCCTCGATCAAATGCAAAAACCAGAATTGGATTATATTGAGGGGCTTTCCCCGACCATAGCAATTGAGCAGCGCAGTGCGGGGGGGAGTATGCGATCAATCATCGCAACGACGACGGAGATTTATGACTATCTTCGCCTGCTTTATGCACATATTGGTAGGCCGCATTGCCCTGACAAGGGCGAACCGATGAGTCGACAAACTTCCACGCAGATCATAGATCGATTATTGAGGCAGCCTGAGGGCACGCGTTTGATGCTGTTGGCTCCGGTGATAACTCACCAGAAGGGGGAGTTTAGGGATGTAATTGAAAAGCTGGCGCGAGATGGTTTTGTGCGCGCGCGAATTGATGGCGTGTTGGTGGAGCTTGAGGTCAACACGCGCATCAAGATTGATGCAAAAAAGAAGCATAACATTGAGGCGGTGGTCGACAGGTTGGTCATCAGTGATGGCGTGCGGCAACGTTTGGCCGATTCAGTGGAAACTGCATTGAAATGGGGTGCGGGACGTTTGTTGGCATTACACCAGTCCGGAAAAACAAAAAAACGTGATAATTGGAAGGAGACGTTGCATTCCACACAAATGGTTTCTAGTGCCACGGGTAAAAGTTATGATACCCTCACGCCAAAGCATTTTTCATTTAACGCGCCGTTTGGTGCCTGTTCAGTTTGCCATGGGTTGGGCCGGAAGCTGGTGTTCGACGAGGATCTTGTGGTGACCAATCCAGAAAAGACATTGTCCGGAGGCGCGATTGCCCCGTGGAAGAGAGGGGGGCGGCGTATGATAATTTATTACAATCATGTCATCAAAACTGTGGCGGCGCACTATGATCAACCGCTTGACGTGCCGTGGGAGCAGTTGCCGGAGGAATTCCGGGAGGTGATGATGTACGGTTCGGGCGAAGAGGAGTTGGAATTTAATTTCCGGCGTGGCAGTAAGGCAAAAAGCAAGCCCTTCGAAGGGGTAATTCCTAATCTGGAACGACTGCTGGCGGAAACTGACAGTGAATTTACAAAGAAGCGCGTTAAGAGTTTTATGAACAGCCAACCGTGTGATGTCTGTAACGGTCAAAGGCTAAAGCCGGAAATTTTGGCGTGCACCCTGGGGGGTGGGAAGGCAAAAAAATTTCGGCCACTAATAAATGGCAGACGCCGAAAGGTGGCTATCCCAGGGCTCTCAATTATGGAAGTGTGCTGCCTTGACGTGTCCAGTGCCTTGAAATTTTTTGATACTCTCGACCTGACGAAATTAGAACAACAGATTGGAGGGGAAATACTTAAGGAAATAGTTGAGCGTCTGGGGTTTCTTCAAAATGTGGGGCTGGGCTACCTTTCACTTAATCGCGAAAGTGGCACACTAAGCGGCGGTGAGGCGCAGCGCATCAGATTGGCGACTCAGATCGGAGTGGGCTTGGTCGGAGTAATATACATTCTGGATGAGCCTTCAATAGGTTTGCATCAGCGGGATAATGATCGGCTTCTTATTACCCTCAAAGGGCTTCGCGATCTTGGGAACACTGTCCTGGTTGTTGAACATGATGAGGAGACTATCCGCGCTGCTGATTATGTGATGGATCTTGGGCCGGGGGCTGGCATGCACGGTGGCGAACTGGTTGTGGCGGGGAGTCTGAAGGAAGTGTGCCAATCCAAGCGATCTATTACAGCCAAATATTTAACTGGTGAATATAAGATTGATGTACCCAAGTCACGTGTCATGGCCGACCCGGAAAAAGGCTGGCTTGTTATCCGAGGTGCGTCAGAAAACAATTTGAAGAGTATTGATGTGAAAATCCCTCTGGGAATGCTTACATGTGTTACGGGAGTAAGCGGATCCGGGAAGAGTACATTGGTGGATGATGTGCTGCGTAAGGCTGTTTTCCGGAAATGGTATGGTTCCAAGGAAAGGCCTGGTGCGCATGAGGCTATTGAAGGGATTGATTATCTAGATAAGGCCATTGTGATCGATCAATCGCCCATTGGCCGCACTCCTCGCAGTAACCCTGCGACTTACACGGGGATGTTTACACACATCCGGGATCTATTTGCCAAATTGCCTGCAGCAAAAGTACGTGGATACGGTCCAGGGCGTTTTAGTTTTAATGTGAAAGGTGGACGTTGCGAGAAATGCGCGGGGGATGGTTTGTTAAAGATAGAGATGCATTTTCTACCTGCGGTTTATGTGCCATGCGAAGAATGTCAAGGACGTCGGTATAATCGTGAGACCCTGGAAATACATTATAAAGGGTTGAACATCTCTGATATACTTGGGCTGACAGTTGACAGGGCATGTGACTTTTTTCGTGCAGTGCCTCAGATTTTCAACATTTGTAGCACCCTTTGCGAAGTAGGGCTTGGATATCTTCAACTTGGTCAATCTGCCACGACCCTGAGTGGGGGTGAAGCTCAGCGAATTAAGCTGGCGTCAGAACTCAGCAAGCGATCCACTGGGAGAACCCTTTATCTGCTTGATGAGCCCACTACCGGCCTTCATTTTCATGACATTGTTCGATTGCTCGATGTGTTTGTCAAACTTCGGGATGTGGGCAATACGCTGGTAGTTATAGAGCATAATCTTGATGTTGTTAAATGTGCAGATTGGTTAATCGACTTGGGTCCGGACGGTGGTGATGGTGGTGGCCAATTGATCATCGAAGGCCCGCCTGAGCATGTTGCTAAATGTACTGAGAGTCATACTGGCCAATTTTTGAGTCGTGTTTTGCCAACTCCAAAAGTTAGAATTGGACGAGAGGCAATAGCCGGATGAGAGTTTCTTTTACACTAATAGGTTTCGCGTGGTTGTTGTGCTCCTCCGGCACTGCTTTTTCCGTAGGGACGGTAATTAGTCCGCCCGGTGGAACAAAGACAGATGAAAGATTATTTGTTTCTGCAATTCGGAGTTTTCAAGGTGGGCATTGGGGGACTTCAGTCCGTTGGTTTAGAGAATTTATTAGGACACAATCAAATTCGCCTCGTCATTCTTTGGCTGTTTTGTTGATGGCCCAGTCGCATTTTCAGCAGCGCTCATTCAAGGAAGCTTACACGGTGCTTTCCAATGGGTTCTCCAATGCGGGCCCATTGGAAGATGAATTTGTATTTTGGATGGCTGAGTGCCGAATGAGCCAGGATAATCTTGAGGCGGCTGCGCAATATTATCGCAAACTCTTGCGTGAATACCCTGAATCCAACCGTAAAGCCGAGTCAGTTGTTGCTCTTGCTAATGTGTTGGCGCGACAAAATGATTGGATAAAGGTAGTGGACACACTCCGGGTTGCTAATGAACCACTCTCAGAGCCGGGCACTCTAGATACTCGCAACGAAGTTGCCTTGGAGGCGATTTTTTTATTGGGGCAAGCTTTGCTTGAGCAAAGGGACTTGTCGGCTTCTTGCTCGACTCTTGACCTTTTGCCTAATGGTTTGTTGCCTAATCAAAATTGGAGGCGGCTACTATTACGAGCAAAAATTGCGGCAGAGCGGGGGGAAGTGGATCAGGCCTTGTTGATGGGTGATCAATTGCGGACTATTGCAGAACAGGAGGGATGGAGTGAAGAACTTGTCAGTTCCTATCAGTTGCGCGCGAAGTTATATGAGCGCAAATTGGAATGGGGCAAAGCCGCCCGGGAATACGTGCATTTGTTTAATGGTAGATTATCCCCTGCGATTCGTCACCATGCTTTTTTAAATGTTGTGAGGCTGCGCGTAAAAGGTGGTGATTTTTCAGGCGCCAATTCGACGCTTCGGGAAATTCGGCAGCAAAAAACCTTAGAGCTACTCCATCCGATTGCTGACTATTTGACTGGGGAAATATATTTACTGATGCACCTTTCAGGTGAAGAAGCTTGGCTAAGCTTGGCTATGGAACATTTTGAAAAGATCAAATTGCAGGCTCGGAATGAGCCGCTACGGGCTCACGCGCTATGGGGTTTGGCTCGGTGTCAGAGCCTGGACGGTAAAGTTATGCGAGCGATTGAATCTATGCAAAATTGCCTTGAGGTTGCAAAGAGTAAAAATCTGCGAGCCTGGGTGCAATACAATCTGGCGTTGGAATACTCAAGGCAAGGCATGCATGGTGCCGCAAATCTAATGTTCCGAAATGTTCGAACCAATGTGGTTAATGTGACGGCAAAAGAGCTTATGAATGCAGCACTTTTAATGCAATTTAAGAGTACATTGGCTGACCATAATGATTCGGGTGCTGAGATCTTGCTGGGAGATATACGAGAGCAGTCGGGAGTTTCTCATTTAGGGGAGGCTCTTTTGTTGATGGTTCAAGAGAAAATAGACCGTGGGGAAAGGGGGGCTGCAGGCAAGATTTTCGTCGAAATTAGAAGGGGGGGGGCCTCATCGAATTTGCTGGCGGCTGCAGATCTAGAAGAAATCCGGCTCATGGTGATCGACCGCAAGTGGACTAAAGTTATCACCGCATACGACATTTGGCTTAAAAAATACCCACGCCATCAAAGTAGGCCTGAAGTTCTTTTTGATCGAGCTTGGGCATTGGCGCAGTCAGGGCAAACCGAGGGTGCTGTGAAATCCTTCAATGAATTGATCAATATTAGCCCAAATATACGGCAAGCATTCATGGCAAAAATGTGGCTAGCTGACAGGGTCTATAACTCGAATAATAATCAACTGACTGCGGAAAAGTTATACAAGGACATTTATGGTGCAACAAATTGCCCGCCCTCAATTAGGTACCGGGCAGGAATGATGGCGGGACGTGCGGCAATTAAGCGCCAGGGTTTTAGTGATGCGCGTAATACTTTTAAATCCTTGATCGACGACGAGAAGGTAAAAGCAAAGAGCCCCCAGATTCATACAGATGCTTTTTTTGCATTGGGTGACTTGACAATTATGGAGTTGGGGCAGGAGGCACAGGGCCAAATAAAGAAATTGACGCAAGCGACAAATGCTTTTGATAGGATCATTCAGGAATCTCCCACTAATGCTGTTGCGGCTCGAGCTTGGGGGCGCATAGGAGATTGTTGTCTCAGGGTGTCTGGTGAACAGCCAGCTTATCTGAAGCATGCACAGATGGCCTATGAAAAGGCATTGGCAATAACAGAACCAATTCCCGTAAATATTCGTAGTCAATCACGTATTGGATTGGCCTATGCCCTTGAAAGGCAGGCGAGCGGAGAGGATCGTGAAAAAATTTTGCAAGAGTCCGTTGATCATTTATTGGCGGTGTATTTTGGGCGCGACCTAAAGGTGGCTGAAAAGCAGGACCCGTATTGGCGCGCACAAAGCGGGTTGATTGCGTTGCGGTTGTTGGAACAATTGGGCAGTTATGATGAGGCCCTTAAAATATGCGATGATATGGAAGGGAATTTTTCAGGGATGCAACCGGGTTTGAGGGTGCGGAAAGAGCGACTCCGACAATTAAAAGATAAGAACCCATAATGAAGCTGCTGGCATCTTGGCATGAATTGTTTACTCAAATATCCCGCTGGCGCCTCGTTTCCTTTGCTGCAAACCGGGCATGGTATTGACGTGAACCCTTTCGCATGGGAGGCTTTACTGGTTCAAGTGAAAGTAAATTGAAAAACATGATGCTATGTGTATATGTGGAATGGGAGAGTTTGTTCAGCAAGCATCTCTGCAGGATGTTCGTCGATTCTCAGGAATTTTGTATGACAGTGAATCCCAAAATGAAGGCTGCTTGTAGTCGCGGGGAATATTTTTGAGGTTAATTCAATTTACAAATGATAGTGGCAAGTGATTCTCCTGAAATTCTTCGACCGAATTCACGGCGTATATATGTGCACGGCAAGTTGCATCCGCAGGTGCGGGTGCCAATGCGTGAGGTTGACCTTGGTCCCACCAAATCTTTGGCCGGGGAAGTTGGGGTAAATCGACCGGTTCGCATATATGACAGCAGTGGGCCATGGGGAGATCCCGCAATTCAATGTAATGTGGAACATGGCTTGGCACCGTTACGTGAAGGATGGATAAAGGATCGTGCTGACGTTGAAGAATATTCGGGGCGCGTTAACAATGTCGAGGATTGTGGTTCCCTTTTAGGCCAACACGTTAAGCCAGCGACCTTCGAAGGTCGCGGTCAGAATCATATTGCTCCTAGCTCGCGTCGAAACCCGCTGCGAGCTACAGGTCATCCTGTTACGCAGTTATGGTACGCACGGCAGGGGATTGTTACGCCGGAGATGGAGTTTATTGCCATCCGAGAAAATCTTGGCCGCGAACAGTCGATGGAGCTGTCCGAAAATAAGCGTAGTGCCCGCAATGTACTCAGCCAGCAGCATCCCGGCCAAGGTTTTGGGGCGAAAATCCCCGATTACATTACTCCTGAGTTTGTGCGGGATGAGGTTGCTGCTGGACGCGCGATTATTCCCGCGAACATTAATCATCCGGAACTTGAGCCAGTAATTATCGGGCGTAACTTTCTCGTGAAGATCAATGCCAATATTGGCAACAGTTCTGTGGCGTCGAGCATAGGTGAAGAAGTCGAGAAGATGCGATGGGCCACCCAGTGGGGCGCGGACACGGTGATGGATTTATCTACCGGCAAAAACATACATGCTACCCGAGAATGGATCATCCGAAACAGCCCTGTGCCGATTGGGACTGTGCCGATTTACCAAGCGCTTGAAAAAGTTAACGGAAAAGCAGAGGAGTTGAGTTGGGAAATTTTCCGTGAAACAATAATCGAACAAGCAGAGCAAGGAGTGGACTATTTCACAATCCACGCTTGTGTATTGCTGCGCTACATACCGCTTACCATGCACCGGGCTACTGGGATTGTGAGCCGTGGAGGAAGTATTATGGCGAAGTGGTGTTTGGCACATCATAAGGAAAATTTCCTCTACACGAAGTGGGATGAGATATGTGAGATTATGGCTGCATATGATGTGAGTTTTTCTATTGGGGACGGTTTGCGGGGCGGATCGATTGCTGATGCAAATGATGATGCTCAATTTGGTGAGCTCAAGGTGCAGGGCGAGCTCGTGGAGCGTGCTTGGGAGCACGGTGTGCAGGCCATGTGTGAAGGCCCCGGTCATGTTCCGATGCATATGATAAAGGACAATATGGAGAAGCAGTTGGAATGGTGCCATGAGTCGCCATTCTACACTTTGGGGCCACTGACTACAGATATTGCGCCGGGCTATGATCATATCACAAGCGGCATTGGTGCGGCGTTGATCGGTTGGTATGGGACAGCAATGCTGTGCTACGTGACACCCAAAGAACACCTTGGTCTTCCAAATCGCGATGACGTAAAAGAGGGTGTGATAACATATAAAATCGCTGCGCACGCAGCAGATTTGGCAAAGGGCCATCCGGGGGCACAGTACCGTGATAATGCCATAAGTAAGGCGCGGTTCGAATTTCGCTGGGAGGACCAATTTAATTTAAGTCTTGATCCAGGGCGGGCTCGGGAGTTCCACGATGAAACGCTCCCGGCGGATGGCGCAAAAACGGCGCATTTTTGCAGTATGTGTGGACCGAATTTTTGCAGCATGAAAATTACTGATGACATTCGCAAATTTGCAGCTGAAAACGATTTGGAAGGAGCTAAAGTGCTGGAGGAAGGGATGGCTGAAAAATCCCGTGAATTCCTTGCCCAAGGCGGCGAGGTTTACTCAAAGGTTTAGATCAGAGTGCCTGCGCAACTGCTCCCACTCCCTGCAGTGCAGGCAAGGCAATGATCACCAGTGAGGATTGTTCGCCCTATTAGATTCGCGGGCGTAATGTCCCGCAGATGGAGCTGGGTATCGTTCTCCATATGCATGCCGAGCATTTGGTTGAAATCACAATCAAACACCTCGCTTTTGTACCCTACGCTCAAAGTGCTTCGGCACATCAATCTATCAGTAGCGGCAGGATTAAAATTGGTTGCAAGCAACTCAAGATACTCGTTCCACCTTCCTTGCTGTCGTAAGTCATTTGCAAACCGAGCGATAGGCTGGTTGGTGATAGTGAACAGGTGGTTAAATATAATTCCGAATTCATCCCTAAGCGATTTCTTGTATTTGGCCTCAAGTTTAGTTTGCGGTGGGGGTAAAGTGGGCCCAATGGGATTGTACACAAGGTGCAAGGGCAGGGAGTTCCCATAGCCAAGAGAGTTTAGCCGCTGGAGGCTACGGATACATTTATCAAATACTCCGCTGCCGCGCTGCTTAGTTACATTTTCAGGTTCATAACAAGGCAGGGACGCTATGATCGTAACCCGATGCGCTGCAAGATAATCAGGGAGCCATCCAAAGCTATCTTCCTCAAAGATTGTGAGGTTGCAACGATCGATAACCTCGCAGCCTGCTTTACAAGATGTTTCAACAAGTTGTGGAAAATGTTGAGATAATTCTGGCGCACCACCAGTGATATCCACGATTTGTGGTGTGTGTGCAGTTATCCACTCGCAAACAGTCTGTGCAACGGTCTCATTAATCATCTCATTTCGGTTAGGTCCTGCGTCGACATGGCAATGTCGGCAGGCCTGATTGCATTTGCGTCCCACGTTGAGTTGCAGTGTGATGAGCTGCTCTCGCTGTAGGTGTATTTTATGGTGTACAAGTTGTTCCTTGAAGCGATTCACGTGTGTTGAATATATATGGTGGACGACCAGAAGAAACGTCATAATCATGTGCGGGAGGTTATGGATCATGGCAAATCAGCAGGGGAAGTGGTGGTGATCACAGGAGTATCACGCGGACTGGGGCGCGCGATGGCATTTGAATTTGCTGACCGGGGGCATTGTGTGATTGGTTGTAGTCGAAACGAAAAAAAATTGTTGAGTCTGGCTCAAAAACTGGGGGATGGTCACTCATTTTCGGTTGTGGACGTGGTGAATGACGAGGCCGTGGCCACATGGGTGGATGCGGCGATTGAAGAGTTTGGAGCTCCGGATTTGCTATTGAACAATGCAGCGGTAATCAACAAGAGTAAGTATTTATGGGAGCTTTCAGCGGTAGAATTTGATGAGGTGGTGGACATTAATATTAAGGGTGTTACCAATGTGATTCGGCATTTTTTGCCTCGGATGGCCAGAAATCAAAAAGGAGTGATAGTGAATTTCAGTTCCGGATGGGGCAGATCGGCTTCTCCTGAGGTTGCGCCATATTGCGCCACCAAATACGCAATTGAGGGATTGACGCAGGCATTGGCACTTGAGTTGCCAGAGGGAATGGCGGCGGTGCCGTTAAATCCAGGCATCATCAACACCGATATGCTTCGGAGTTGCTTTGGCCCTTCTGCAGCGGATTTTACCTCGCCAACGGAATGGGCGAAGACGGCAGTCCCTTTTTTATTGAATCTTGGGCCTCAAAATAACGGTCAGTCCATGACGGTCGGATAGTTTCGGCTTGTTCACAGTTTGCCAATTTGATAGTATTGTCTCAGTGTGAGTTCGCCAAAAAAAGACAAAGATTCAAGCCCTATGATTGTAGGGGTAGGACTCGACTCGGATGGCCATAAGCGGGTCACCAGAGGTGAGAATTTTGCACTAGTGGGAGGAACGGAGGAGACACACGAGAAAATGACCGAGACAGCTGTTAAAATTAACGAGAAAATTGCTGGCCGAGGTAAGCGCTTGGAAGAGGTGAGCCACGAAGAATTTGACGATATTGCACATGACGTGGGCCTGCGCCGGCACGATCCGGCGCAAAACTAAGGGCGTACTCCTTGAGGAATTCTATTATTTAGCGCGAATATATATTAACTTAGGCATTCTCCGCGTAATTTAATGCTTCTATCATGATCACAAGAACACCGCGCAATCTAATTTCTCCCGAGGCAGCAAGGGCAAAAAAATGATCTTGCTTGCTAAGTGAGGAACAGACCAAGTATCGGCTACAACTAGGATCTTCACCCGCTGGCTTTGGTCGGCGGGTGAAGTTTTTTACCGCCAAGTTAATGGGTCCACTCGGTAATATTCGCGCAACAGATCGTAAAGTTCCGGTCGTTTCTTGTTCAGCTGGTATGGTTTTTCAAAAAATGTTTCTGTGACAACAGAAAAAAATTCTGGTGGACTGGTTGCTCCATAATCGTCGATGACCGTTTTTTGGCCACGGTCTACTTTGTCCTGTAAATCAGAAAACACATGCGAACATACCCTTTGCCAGCGTTTGTATTGTTCTTGGGAGCCCAGTGCGGGTGCGCCATCGGTTAAACCGTCGGATTGGTCAAGTTGATGGGCGAACTCATGGATAACCAGATTGCGAGCATCCTTTGCGTTGGCAGCACCGGTTCGCGTGTTGTCCCATGACAAAACCACAAGACCGTTTTCCCAAGACTGTCCTTGCACTGCAATTTTTTTTTCCATCCTCTCACCTGCGATTGTATCATGGTTAGTGGCAGAATATGCCTTGGGGTGAATCACGACTGAGCGAAGTTTGTTCGTGAAGAAGGTCCCTTGATTCAAGAGGAGAATACATGCCTGAGCTGATGTCATCACGCGAATTTCATCTGTAATCGTAAGTCCATTCACACCTCTAAAATCGATTCGTCCTAAAAACACGAGCGTGAGCTGTTCAAGTTGATGCCGTAAATCATTCGGCAGCTTACCGTACAAAGGCCATCCGGACTGCAGAATGTTTTGCCATTCCTCGGGGAATGGCTCGTCCGGAAGCTCAATGTCATTCGGTGAGGCTTTTGACTTCATGCCCCAAGCTATAACTATTGCGGCCACAACGGTAATAGTCGTGATTATTAGTTCAGGCATGGGTTATCGTTTTGGCCAATTCAGATGGCGATGAAGAAACCTGTAGGTGGCTTTCCCGTTGATGGAGTGCGGTCCGTTGAAGAATTCAATCTCAGTGCGTTCCGGTATGCCGAGATTGGCATATAGTCTTCGAACTTTTGCGTATTCATATGCCACCCATTCATCAGGCGCTACACCATCTTTGTGGCCACGTTCCACCATGAACGGCCGCGGCGCGATTAAAGCTGCCATTTCAGCATAGTTGAAAGTATGGCCAAGGTTGTATTCAAACATCTCATATTCTCCGGTGAAGAGATAGCTGTAATGAGAATCCACCGTTGTGTTCTTTCTGATCCATTCATTGAAATCTGCCGAGCAGATCGAAAGGCAATAACGTGGCACCAAAGCCGGTACACGCATTGCGGTTTTCCCCCCGTACGATAGGCCGTAGAAACCAATCCGAGATTTGTCGACATAAGGCAGCATTTCCAACCAATCAATGATGCGATTGTGTTGGGCGATGATTACTGAAAAAAGAGAGCGCCCCAGTGGATTTGCTTTGCGCTGTAGCACACGAAAGGCGTCGCGACCGCGATACGGATTGTGTGGTGCGAATGTAATAAATCCGCGATCGGCCAGTTCAGCGGCGAATCCCTTGTAATAGCGAAAGGATCGTTCATTTTTATTGCGCGTTACCACATCATTGGGAACTCCCTCTAGGCCGTGCTGGCAGACGACAACTGGTCTCTTTTCGTCCAGTTGAATATCTTTTGGAATGAGGAGATATCCCCAAGCATAAACGTCTTGCCACACGTCAAGAACCACTTCGTAACAAATCCACTTTTTAGTCTCTAAAATTTTTCGGCTACGCGGATTAGCAGGCTGATTGGCCTCAGGGAATTGGCCAATGACATTATTCCAAAGCTGCATTCGGTGCGGTTCACATTGGTTGTTCCAATTGTTGACATCGCTCGTTGGAAGTTTCTTCCAAAAATTTTCCGCGCGTTTGTGCTCAGAAAATCGGAGCAAGCGCTGGTTGTATTCAACTAGCTCTTCAATTTGACGTTTTTGGCGATCTGGCACCGTATTTATCTGGGATTTTTTGGCGAGGAGAGGCCTGGTTTTCCATCCCTTGATTGGTGTCATCTGCAGCATTTCAAACAGTGTCTCTAGAGCTGGATCGCTCCCAAATGTATCGAGTGGTTCATCGTTTTCTGCCGTCACCATTGCCATCCGCGTGCCCTTGGCTGCTAATTTTATGGCGCGTTTATATTCAGCATCCACAGTCGCAAATCCAGGTGTTTTGAGAATCCCTGGTGCGGCACCTCCGGTGCGTCCCTTGATCGGGGCGGGTGGGCCATTTGTTTCCGCGATTTTACTGTGTTCAACCACCATTGAGCGCGGTGAAATTAGGCTTGCGATTTCTGCATCACTAAACTGCTCGAGCAAGCCAAAGGCGTTGCGATAGATGGGTTCTTCCCAAATGCGATCGCGTTCATTGAAGTACCCGCTCACAAGTGTGGCTTTGATGCGTTTATCCAAGGCTGCCGAATAAAAGGCAATCAATCCACCTTCATGATATCCAGCGATTCCAATAGTTGGGGGATTTGGGGTCTTGTTATTTTCAGTGGCAAACCAATTTATAATTGCCTGAACCTTTAATACTTCGTAGCCGATAATATGTCTGCCCATTTGAAATGCCTGCCGGTAAACCCATTCGCGGTGAGGTTGATTGGTGAAGCGCACCCGTGAATTACCTGAGTTTTCATTGCTTCGATTTATAAGGGTTGGCACAACTACTTGGCAACCCGCCGCGGCAAGGCGGCGAGCAAATTGCGCCTTTGGCTCGATGCCGGACTCAATGCCAGCCAATTGCTCAGGTGTCTGATCAGCATCAGGAATAGCCACAACTCGTCCCCGAATTTTTCCTTCGGGTTGAATCAAAAGTCCTTCTCCATGAACGCCTTTGAAAACGGCCCATCGCACAGCGTGGATTGTCATGGTGGCATCTTTATAGAGGAGTGAAGGTTGATCGGTGGTGGAGATGTATTCAAGGCCCTTGACCGACTCAAGTTTATCGACTGCGCCAATGCAAAAACGGAAGCGATCACGGTTTTTCTGAACAGAGGAATTGTAGCTGTCAATGGTGCGGTAGTCTCGTTTCCAGAACATGGTGCGGCGCTTGGGGGCTTCTCTGATTTCCCTCGATAGAAACCGATTAATGCCTGCGATCATTTGCGCTGACAGATCTCCTTCAAGTTTGAGCGGTTTGGTGTTCCAGAGGGTTAAGCCATCTTCAGCCGAGAATAATTGAAATGAGACGTGAAAAAGGGTGAATAGAAGAAATAAGCGCATGCCGCAATGGCAACTCCCCCAGTAATTTCTGTCAAAAGAATTCGGGGTCAGAGCTGTTCGCCGACGCTGATGAGTTCGGTGTTGTTATTGCCATCGACAATCTTGAATTGTTCAGCGTGAAAGGAGGTTTCTGAGCGGAACTCGAGCTTTACAAGGTATTTTTTCTCAAAATTGATAATCAAATCCTCGTCGTCTTTCCGAAGTCGGTCGAGCACGTTGGGATTGACGACTATTCGTAGGAGGGAGTCTCCCTGATCCACTTGACGGCTCTTAAGAATCTCTGTGAGTTTGCGCTGAATCTCAACGCTCATGGTTACAGGGCTCTTGATTACACCGCGGCCCTTGCAGTAATCGCATTCATCATGGAAGGCAGATTGTACACTTTCGGATTGACGTTGTCGCGTCATTTCCATCAAGCCAAGCTTTGATATGGGTTCGATGTGTGTCTTGGCTTTATCGTGCCTCAAGCATTCCCTCATCTTGTTGAAGACCTTTTCGCGATCTCGACGTTGTTTCATGTCGATATAATCAATCACAATCAAGCCGCCCATGTTCCGGAGTTTAAGTTGGCGGCAAACTTCCTCAGCTGCTTCCATGTTCACGCGAAGAATAGTGCTGCCTTGATCTTTTCCGCCTCCTTTGTGGCTTCCGCTGTTTACGTCAATGGCGACTAGGGCTTCCGTTTCATCAATTACCAGTGCGCCGCCGCTCTTGAGATTTACTTTACGCGAAAACGCTTGGGCGAGTTGCTTGGTGATGCCATGGCGATCGAAGATCGGCTGAGCTTCTGTGTAGAGTTTAACTTTTTTCTTGGAGCGAGGAGATACTTTATGAATGAGGGATTGTATGCGCTCATAGGCAGTACGGTTGTCGATTAAGATCTGGTCTATATCGTCTGTGAGAAAATCTCGAACGATCCGTTCGATGAGGTCGGGTTCTCGGTAAACACATGCGGGTGCACGCATATTGTCGATGCGTTTTTTTACTTTCTTCCACTGATCCATAAGCAGTGTCAGGTCGCGGACAAAATAGGCTTTGCGTTGCCCTTCGCCAGCGGTGCGGAGGATGGCGCCTGTGTTTTCCGGGATGTCGAGCGACTGCAGGATGGATTTCAATCGTTTGCGCTCCTTAGCATCCTGAATTTTCTTTGAAATGCCAAGTTGGTCAGAGTAGGGAAGCAATACAAGAAAGCGACCAGGTATCGAAAGGTGTGTTGTGGCACGTGGACCCTTGGTGCCGATTGGGCCTTTCTGGACCTGCAGGATTATTTCGCTACCGGTAGGATATTTTTTGGGAATATCCTTCTTGGAAATACGTGGGGTGCTGCGGCGTTTGCCTTTTCGCTCCACGACTTCATATTGTTTTTCTAGATTGGCGGGTAGGATGTCCCAATAATGGAGGAAGGCGTTCTTTTCAATGCCGATGTCAACAAAGGCTGCTTCAAGGCGGTCCTCTAAATTGCGTACTTTGCCCTTGTAAATACTTGCGACAATGCGCTCGACGTTGTTTCGCTCAATAGTAAAATCATCCAATCGATTTTTCTTTAGGATGCATATGCGCGTTTCAAGCGATTCGGCATTGATGATGATTTCATTGCCGGAAGGTTTCTTTGGTAGGAGTTTACGGATGAATTTTTTTACGCTTGAAACGACGCCGGCCTCTTCATTTTTCTTAGATTTTGAGTTTTCCCCGGAGGGTTTGGCCTCAGTCTTTCTGGGTTCCTCTTTGATTCCGGCGGCTTCATTTTCAGCTTTCAGGATTTCAGTTTCGTGAGTTTTATCGTAGACCGGCTCATTGAGCAACCGGCCGTTTTCCATGTCTTCTCGGCCAGGTTCGGGGTTTTTATTTTTTATTAGCTTTGCGCGCATGCCGCCACTAGGACGGAAATTGTTGCTTTTGCTGCGTTTGCCGAAGTTTTTTTTAGTCATAATATAATTTGCTTAAATCGTTTTTTGGTGTAGCCGAACATTTTGCAGCAGCCCCATTATCATTAATGAACAGATTACTGAGGAACCACCAGAGCTTAGTAGCGGCAAGGGTAAACCTGTTACGGGCATCAAGCGAATATTCATACCAATATTCACAAAGACGTGACAAAACAACAGTGTTACCACTCCCATCGCCAATAATTTGCCGAGCCGATCCCGAGATCGTTTGGCTGTCCGGATGCCTGTCACGATAATAGTGCCATAGAGCAAAATCACAAGCGTGCTTCCCACAAACCCGCTCTCTTCGGCAATAACTGAAAAAATAAAGTCATTATGCGCTACACCTCTTGGCAAAAACCCATATGTATTCTGAATACCTTGTTTCCATCCCTTTCCGGAGAGTCCGCCAGATCCGACGGAGATCATAGCTTGCTTTACGTTGTAGGTATCTTTTCGTTGCATGGTCCGTGCTTGGCGAATTTCGGTATCTGTGGCTCTTTGGCCAGCGTATTGTTTGGCGTAGTCGGCTCCAAAATATACCATTAGCCGGCGTTTTTGGTAATCGGGGAGCTGGATTGGCTTCCAATCATTCGGAACGAAAAAAACGTACGACAAGATTATGGCTGCATAAAGCGCAGTCCCGCCAATGAGCTTATTGATAAAACTCTTCGGCGCGCCAGCCAAATACAACATGGCCAGTGCTGTGGGGGGAATCATTGATGAAGAGCCCAAGTCCGGCTCGAGCAGAATCAACCCAAAAGGAAGGGCTGCGAGGCCCAGTCCTTTGAATAACACCGCAGATTCTCTCAATTCTCCACGCGGCCGGCTAAGAAATTGAGCCATCGCGACTACGAAAGCGACTTTTGCCATTTCCGAGGGCTGGAATTGAGTGAAGCCTAGGTCGAACCATCGGCGTGCACCATAACGTACCGACCCGATGCCGGGAATTAACACCAGCACAAGTGACACCATGCTGACCCAGTAAAAAACATAAGACCATCGCGCGAGCAAGCTGTACTCTTTTAGGCAAATCATAAATGCGATGCCGATGCCCGTGCCGTAAAAGATTATCTGCTTGGTATGTGGCTGTCTCAACCATGATGTGGAAGCAAAGAGATCGTTGTTGTATGTGGCGCTGTAGACGAATAAGATGCCGAACGCCATTAATCCTCCCAGTGCTAAAAGCATCCAGCGATCCAGTCGGTGCCATGGAATAAGTTGGGACAAAAAGTTCATTTTAGTTGCGAGCAAAGCCGGGTTTTTTGTCGCGCTTAATCAGTGCTTCGTAGATTTTCTTGGCCGCGGGCGCGGCGGTTAGTCCGCCAGAAACACCACGTTCTACCATAACCACCACCGCATAGCGTGGATTTTCAAAAGGTGCAAACGAGGCAAACCACGTGATATCATACCAACCTTCGTGAGGACTGTTCACTTCTGCCGTGCCGGTTTTGCCGCAAACTTCATAGCCCTCGATTCGTGCGCGCTTGCCCGTACCGTCATCGTCAGCAACATCCGCCCGCATGGCGTCTCTAATGATGGCTAGGTTTTCCGGTTTTACGGTGAGCTGTCCACGTTTCCTTCCTTCAGGAAATCGAAGAGCGTGGGCCGCCTCGTTCGGATCCGGAGATTCAATTCGGTTTATCAGACGCGGATGATACACCGTGCCGCCATTGGCTACTGTGGCGACCATTAGTGCCATCTGTAGCGGGGTAACCGTAATGGGGCCTTGGCCAAATGAAATGTTGGCGGTGTCTCCATCACTCCATCCTTTCCTGACGAGGTGCATTGTTGGGAATTGCCCATCTGTTTCTTGGCTCGGCAACAAGTTTGTGCGCTGGCCCAAGAAAAATTGGTTCCCGATGCTGATGATAGGCTCAATGCCGCGTCCTTTCTCCAATGTGTGTTGGATGAAATAGGTATTGCTGGATTTTTTGAATGCCTTCTTAAAATTGTATATGCCCGGCGCCGCGGTATCATTTATGCGTCGTCGGCCTACTCGATAGTAGCCGGGTGAATAAATTTGGTTAGTAGGGTTTAGGCCGTGTTCTAATAATGCTAGGCCTGAAATAATCTTGAAGATGGATCCGGGCGGGTAGCGTTCCTGTGTGGCGCGGAAAATAAGCGGGCTTGGGCGGGACTCAAGATAACTGCTCCATAGTTTATGACTAATGCCGGGAGTAAATTGGTTGGGGTCAAATACAGGTATTGAGGTCATTGCTATGATGTCACCATTATTTACATCGATCACAACCGCGGCGGCTCCTTTTCCACCTGTTTCTTTGAGTGCTTTTGCGGTGGATTCTTGAATTTCCAAGTCAAGTGTGAGAACCACGTTGCTGCCCGGCTGTGGGGGTGCGGGAATCGAATCAGATTGTCGATATCCGAGATTATTAACTAAAACGGAGCGGATGCCGGGTTGTCCGCGGAGGTAGCTGTCGAAGGTCTGCTCTAGGCCGAGGCTTCCCTCGTAATCAGGCAGGCGGTAATTGTAGCGGATTGATTCATCCTTGTCAAAATTGTCGCGTTTCAAATGGCCAATTATGTGGGCGACTGAAAGTGAAGGGTAATGGCGTTTTGGAGTCACCTCGAGCTCCATGCCAGGGACTTTCCAGTTGTTTTCCATGAATCGTGCAATGTTGGTGGAGGAGAGATCATGAATTACCGGTAAGGGCAGGGCTCGTTGGTTGCGAAAATGGTGCTGCATTTTTTCCGGCGAGATGCGCATGGTCTGGTCAAGGCCGAGTTTGTCTGTGAAACGTTTCACTACACGATGGCGGATTCTGATCTCAAGGCGGATGCTCTCCTTGTCTGAAAGTTTGCCCTTTGGTTTATTGTTTTTCCACTCCTCTCGGAAATAATGGCGAAGTTCTTCTAGATATGCGTTCACCACATATGTCGGGCGATCCTGTGCCAGCGGTCGGCCACTTTTGTCCAGAATGCTCCCGCGGACGGATGGGATGCGCACCGTGCGCATGGATTGGGTTTCTTGATCTTTAACATAATTCAACGCAGTGACAACTTGCACGTACCATAATCCAACAAGCAGGATGCCCATGCCCAGCAACAGTAGTCCGCCCACGACGTAGAGGCGGCGATCTTTTTCACGATTTCCCCCCGAGTTATTCATAGAACTTTGGGCTGCGAACAATTTTTGTAACCGCGTTGTATGGTGCATCAAAAGGTTGTTCTTCCATGGTGTGATTCAGCCATTCGAGCCACGGAAAGAAGCCAAGAGCAAAGAGTCCATTGCCAATAATTCCTACGGCCCATTGCCACAATGAATAGAGTTCAATCATCGGTTTATGGCCAGACAGTAAAAGCAGGCACAGTGATAGAACTGGCACGAAAGCGCCAGCAATGGCTCCGAGGGCAAATCTAGATCCAATATGGTGATGGGCGATGCTCTTGCTATTTAAGTGTGCCAACATGCCAAGCGCGAAGAGCGGCAGCATGCAAATGCCGAGAGGATCAGAGGAAAGCGAGCTTTGCCATAGCGAACCCATGATGGCCAGAGCGGTGATAGCCAGAATTGGAGCGCGAAGTGCAGTAACTATCATCAGTGCGGGCAGGGGGTCAATTTGGGCACCTGTGAGGTTGCGGGGAATTTGGCAGGCAGTTTCGAGAAAGATCACTATCAGCGCAGTTAATAATATGGTGAATGTGAGAAATGCTTTCATTGCATTAGCACCCAGACTTCGTTGAGTTTAGATGGGTTGACGCTGAGCTTGACCTGAGCGGTGGTGGTGAGAGCCCCTATCGCTGGTTCCACCGCGAGGAGTTTGCCAACGAGAATCCCACGGGGGAAAATCTCCCCAAGGCCGCTAGTGAAAAGTGTGTCGCCCGGTCGCGCCTCAGTTGAGGCGGGGAGAAATAGCAGATCAACCATGGCTGGGTCAAAGACAGTTCCACCGCCGGCATTGAGGACACCGCTTTCTCCCGTGGCCTTTACAGTGACGGAAATGCGACAGGCTGGGTCGCCCAGTAAGGCAACGCGCGAGCGGTGCGGATGTACCTCTTGTACGCGCCCCACGAGACCTTCGGTAGCCAAAACTGGCATGTCGATTTTAATTCCGTCCGTTGATCCTAAATCAATTAGGGCAGAGTGCCACCAGTTAGCCGGATCACGCCCCACAACACGAGTTAGTCGCGGGTTCCATTCGCGTTTAGGCACGAGTTTCAGTTGCTTTCGAAGGTTCTCATTTTCCAGAATCAGATTTTGATTTTGCGCAAGTCGCAGGTGGAGCACTTGGTTCGTTTGTTTAAGGTCTTGGAGTTCCTGTAGAAGAATTTTGCGCGGAGTACTGTTGTCGGTGATAAAATCACCAATTTGTTCAGTTCCTTTCTGGAGGGAGAAGAGGGGGATAAAAAAACTGCTGAAAATGCGCTTGAGGCGCGCCGTGCTATCCTGCGATAGGTTGAGGCAAATTACCGTGAGCAGGAGCACGAGAGTGCTTGCAATGGCGTTTGTTTGTTTATTCATTGTCCCGGTTTATTTCCGGGCAAACGTACGCGAAAGGAAAATCATAACCCAGTACCGGCGGCGTTGCGCCAGTAGTCGATGTTTTGCAAAACCTGCCCAGTGCCGTTGGCCACAGAGATGAGAGGGTCGTCAGCAATGATGACGGGCAGTCCGGTTTCCTTAGCCACGAGGCGGTCGATGCCTCGCAGCAATGCGCCTCCGCCAGCCATAACAATGCCCCGGTCGACTAGGTCGCCCGCCAGCTCAGGTGGGGTTTGTTCGAGGATTTGCCGGATGGAATCCTGGATGCTTTGCAGGGGGTCCCGCAGGGCTTCGCGAATTTCCTCGGAGCGAACTGTGACTGTATGGGGGAGGCCAGGGCCGATTGAGAGTCCGCGGACTTCCATGGGCATTTCCTCCTCCAAGGGAAAGGCGGATCCGATTTTGAGTTTAACTTCCTCGGCGGTACGTTCGCCGATAGCGAGATTGTGAGCACGCTTCATGTATGCTGTGATAGCGTTGTCAAATTTATCGCCTCCCACACGGAGGCTGGTGCATTGTACAATGTTGGCCAGTGAGATGACTGCGATTTCGGCGGTGCCTCCCCCAATGTCCACCACCATATTTCCTGATGGCTCAGCTACGGGCAGGCCCGCTCCAATGGCCGCGGCGAGGGGTTGCTTGATGGGGTAGAACTCACTGGCACCGGCATGCGACACGGAATCTTCCACCGCGCGGCGTTCCACCTCGGTGATGCCGGATGGCACGGCAACTACCACGCGGGGTTGAACGAGCTTGCGATGGTGAACTTTTTGAATGTAGTAGCGGAGCATGGCCTCAGTAATGTCAAAGTCCGCAATCACTCCATCCTTCATGGGGCGGATGGCCTCAATGTTTGGCGGGGTGCGGGCGAGCATGGCTTTGGCCTCAGAACCGACGGCTAATACGTTCTTGGTGCCTGCCTGGATAGCCACCACTGAAGGCTCACGCAGCACGATGCCTTTATCTTTGAGGAAGACAAGCGAGTTCGCGGTGCCGAGATCGATGCCGATGTCGTTGGAAAATAGGCCTTTTATTCCATCAAACATTTGAAGAATATGAGTCTTTTAGCAGACATTGCTAAGGAGATAGCTTGCTTACAAGGAAAGGTTATTCAGGGTTCGCGGGTTTACTATCAAAAGCAGCTAAAAATGGTGCCAGAGGAGGGACTTGAACCCGCGACCTAGGCCTTATGAAGACCCCGCTCTAACCAACTGAGCTACTCTGGCAACCCTCTGAACCGGATTATCTGTCCAAAAATGGTCGGACTGTCAATGGCTTTCGGGTTGTTTTGAGAACTTCATGTTATTCACACTTGCATCGGCGAGTGTGTTGCTCTACTTTTCCCGCCGCATATTAATAATGGATAGGAAAGCTAAGGCAGAGACGATTAAGGAATTTGGTGCGCATGACAGGGACACTGGTTCTGTGGACGTACAAATAGCGGTTTTGAGTCGCCGAATTAAGCATTTGGAAGGGCACCTCAAAACCAATAAAAAGGACAATCATTCCCGACGCGGCCTCACCAATATGGTGAGTCGGCGCAAGCGCTTTTTGCGCTATCTCCAAAGCAAGGGTGCCGATCGCGTTGTCGAGCTCAAAACACAGCTTGGCATTCGCTAAAGTCATCCTTCACTTTCCTAGACCCAGTGAGCACGCGACTACTGTGGTCATCAATTAACTGATCGCGATTAACCCGTTGCTGATGGCGGAGCAATTTCATTCAGCCTCCTTGAGGGGGGGGTGACTGAAGTTTCTCAAGTCAGAAGCCAAAAGTAAAATGACAGAAAAACAAGTAACAACCCAAGTGGGTGACAAAGAGATAACCATCGGCACTGGCCATATTACAAAGCAGGCTGATGGCACCGTAACAGTGCAAATGGGCGAGACCATCGTGATGACGGCGGTTGTCGCCGCCACCAAGGGCCGTGAGGGACAGGACTGGTTTCCACTGCAAGTGGATTACCGAGAACGTGCCTTTGCTTGCGGGCAAATTCCCGGAAACTATTTCCGCCGCGAAGGTCGCCCAAGTGACAAGGAAATCCTCACCTGCCGCCTCACGGACCGGCCGATTAGACCGCTCTTCAAAAAGGGCTGGTTCAATGAGTGCCAGGTGTATGGCCTGTTGCTCAGCGCCGATGGTGAGAATGAGCCGGACGTTTTGAGCATCCTTGGTGCGTCTGCGGCGCTGATGGTCAGCGATATCCCGTGGGATGGTCCTCTGGGCGCTGTTCGTGTAGGGCGAGTGGATGGAAAATTTGTGGCGAATCCAACTAACGATGAACAGGCGGAGAGTGACCTTGATCTCCTTTACGTTGGCAACGAGACCGATGTAGTGATGTACGAAGGTTCTGCTGATCAAATCACCGAGGCTGACTTTATTAAGGCTCTCAAGTTTGGTCAGGAATGCTGCGTGCCGCAAATCACCGCGCAAAAAGAACTTGCTGCCGAATGCGGCAAAGAGAAACGTGACATTAGCGATCAGCTTTTTGTGGTGCCCCCCGCCATTTTTGAAAAGGCGGAGACACTCGCTGGGGACGACATTGTTGATGCATTGCTGACTATCGCAAAGCTTGAGCGGGAAAACAAGGTGGGCGCAATCAAGGACAACGTTGCAGCTAAGCTTCGCGAAGAGTTTGGGGAAGAAGAGATTACTGACGCAGTTGTTGACCAGGCCTTCTACCATATTCAAAAGACTGTGCTACGTGGTCTCATTCTTGATAAAGGGCAGCGCCTGGATGGTCGCAAGGTTGACCAACTGCGTGAGGTTACTTGTGAGGTGGGCGTGTTGCCTCGGACACATGGTTCAGCGTTGTTCACTCGCGGAGAAACTCAAGCTTTGGTGACCACTACCCTCGGCACCACTGACGATGCACAGCGTTTTGATAGTTATACGGGTGGGGTGGATAGAAAGCAGTTTATACTCCACTACAACTTTCCGAATTACTCAGTTGGCGAAACAGGTCGAATTATGGGCCCTGGTCGTCGCGAGGTGGGTCATGGAGCGCTAGCGGAACGCTCGCTTCTGCCCATGTTGCCGATGGATGACAACTACCCCTATGCTGTGCGACAGGTCAGTGAGATCCTTGAGTCGAATGGTTCTAGTTCCATGGCTAGTGTTTGCGGTGGTAGTTTGTCTCTGATGGATGCGGGTGTGGAAATGAAAGGCACTTGCGCAGGCATCAGTATTGGTATTTGCACCAAGCTTGATGACAACGATAAAATTGACGACTACCGAATTCTTACCGATATCATGGGTTGGGAGGACGCCTTCTGTGATATGGATTGTAAAATCGCTGGCTCCAAGGAGGGTATCACGGGCTTCCAGCTCGATCTCAAGCTAAAGGGCCTGCCTATGAACATCATGGAAGAGGCTATTGAGGCTGCCCGCAAATCTCGTCATGAAATTATTGATATCATGAATGAGACTATCAGCAAGCCTGGTGAGATGAGTCCTTATGCTCCGCGTATTACGCAGCTTAAGGTTGATCCTGAAAAGATTGGTATGATTATTGGGCCAGGTGGCAAGAACATTAAACGTATTGTTGAAGAGTCAGGTTGTGAGGTTAATATTGAGGATGATGGTACGGTAAATATTTACTCCCTTAATCCTGAAGGGATGAAGGTGGCAATTGAGGAAATTGAAGGCATGACCGCAGAGGCGGAAATCGGGAAAATCTATCACGGCACGGTTGTTACGATTAAGGACTTCGGCTGTTTTGTCGAGTTTCTGCCGGGCAAGGACGGCCTCTGCCACATTAGTGAGCTCGCAAACACCCGTGTCAATCGTACCGAGGACGTGGTCAAGGAAGGTGATAGGATTCACGTGAAGTGCCTTGGCGTGGATGAGCGAGGCAAGGTGAAGCTCTCCCGTAAGGCTGCGATGTCAGAGATGGATGGTGAAATTGACGAGGTCAACGGAGATTCAGTTGACAGCACAACATCTCCTCGCGAAAAGCGAGAGGTCAGTGAGGAGGAGCCTGAGGAAGGTAAACTATACCATGGAACTGTTGTGACCATTAAGGACTTTGGCTGCTTTGTTGAGTTTCTTCCGGGTCGTGATGGTCTTTGTCACGTCAGCGAGTTGGCTACTTCCCGTGTTAAAAACGTTGAAGACATTGTCCAGACAGGCGATAAGATTTGGGTGAAGTGCTTGGGTGTCGACGACCGTGGCAAGGTGCGTCTTTCCCGGAAGGCAGCCATTGCTGACCGTGAGGCTGAGGAAAGCACCCCTGCCGAAGACTAGTCTCTCGTCTTGAAAACGTAGGTTGATTGAGTAAAATCCCGCTGTGCTTAACCAGCAAACACTGGCCGGCCAATCTCACTACTGCGGCATTGGCTTGCACAGTGGCAATAAGGTCAATCTGACCTTTTTGCCTGCCCCGCCCAATACTGGTGTTCGGTTCCGGCGTGTTGATCTTGATGGTCAACCGGAAATTGATGCCGTGGTGGATAATGTCTTCGACACTAATCGCTCCACAACGCTTTCCAAGGGCAACGTGAAGTTGCATACCGTAGAACACGTCCTTGCTGCATTTGCCGGAATAGGTGTCGATAATGCCATCGTGGAGCTTGACGCTGGCGAGCCTCCCATTGCGGACGGCAGCTCACTTCGGTACGGTCAAATGATTGAGGAATCCGGAATTATTGCGCAGGACGAACCGCGTGAAATCTATCAACTCGAAGCGCCCATTGAGCTGCAGAGCGGAGAAACTCACATGACTGCCTTTCCGCATGATCGCCTCAAGGTTACTTGTACGAGCGCAGGGAATAACGGTCTCTTCACACAGCTTTTCAGTGCTGAGATCAATGCTGAAATTTGGCGCAATGACATATCACGCGCACGTACATTTTGCTATTATGAGGAAATCGAACGCCTTTACAAGGGGGGTCTAATCAAGGGCGGTAGCTTGGAAAATGCTATCGTGATTCGTGATGATGCCGTGCTGACTAATGAGCCCCTGCGCTATCCAGACGAGTTTGTGCGTCACAAAATTCTAGACATCATTGGCGACCTCTCGCTCGTTGGTCAACCCATCGGCGCGCACATTGTAGCTGTGTGTCCGAGCCACTCAGCTAATTGCGAAATGGCTCGCCGTATAGTTGCGCAGAAAAGTAAACCCACACAAGTTGCGCAAACATTTGCACCTCCAAGCAAAGAGGGGCAGCAGCTCAAGGTCGCCGTTGACCCAAAAGCTGCCGAAAACATTGTTCGGGATGGGGCGCAGCTTGACGTGAGCCAGATTATGAAGGTGCTGCCGCACCGTTATCCCTTTCTGATGGTGGATCGCGTTATCAGTATTGATGGCAACCACATCATCGCGCAAAAAAACGTAAGCATCAACGAGCCCTACTTTGAAGGCCATTTCCCTAGTCACCCTATCATGCCCGGCGTGCTGCAGCTCGAGGCCATCGCGCAAGTGGCTGGAATTTTAATGCTTAAAAAAGCTGAGAACTTTGGTAAGCTCGCTTACTTTATGGCGGCTGAGAATGTCAAATGGCGCAAGCCCGTTCTTCCTGGGGACATACTCACCATCGATGTTGAGCTTACCAAGTCGCGCGGCAAAATAGGCAAGGCTGTCGGTAAATGCCTTGTGAATGGCAAGGAGGTTAGCGAGGCACTCATCACTTTCATGTTAATCGACTCCGAGGGTTAATGAGCGAGGTCCACTCTACCGCGGTCATCGAAGAGGGCGCACAAATCGGCGCCGGTTGTTGCATTGGTCCCTACTGTGTTATCGGTGCGAATGTAAAGCTTGGCCCCGGATGCCATCTCCATTCCCACATCGTCATCGATGGCCACACCGAGCTTGGCGAGGCCAACACTTTTTACCCCTTCGCCTCTATTGGTCTCCGTACGCAGGATCTAAAATGGAAAGGTGGCAACGCGTTTACATGTATTGGTGACCACAACACCATCCGTGAATACGTCACCATCCATAGTGCTACTGACGACGGTGGCGCCACCCGCGTCGGATCCCACAACAATCTCCTCGCCTATACCCACATTGCCCACGATTGTCAGCTGGGCGACCACATCGTCATGTCCAACGTCGCCACCTTGGGCGGTCATGTCATTGTTGAGGACCGCGCCACCATCTGCGGCCTTGCTGCTGTGCATCAATTCTGCCGTATCGGCACCATGTCCATCATTGGCGGCTGTAGCAAAGTCGTGCAGGACATCCCCCCTTACATGATGGCCGATGGCAATCCTGCAAAGACTCGTGCTTTGAACAAGGAAGGTCTCAAGCGCAATGATATCTCTGAGAAAACACAGGCCGCCCTCAAGCAGGCTCATCGTATTCTCTTTCGTGAAAACCTCAACGTCACCAAGGGAATTGAAAAAGCCAAGGACGAAATTCCTGCTACTCCGGAACTGGATCACCTGTTTGCTTTCATCCAGTCTAGCGAGCGCGGCATCGCCAAGTAAGGAGCTCGAAATCCGCCGGATGGCGATTTAACGGGGTTCTCTATAAATCTACCACAGTCTTTTCCCTGTCGTTGAAGCGGCAGGTTTCGATGTAGCCGGCTTCGCGGGCAAGGGTTACGGCGTCATCTAAGTTCATGCCCACTTCACGCGTAGCGTGGGCGTCAGAGCCGAAGGTGATTTGTACGTTAGCGGACTTGGCAAGCTTAAGAAAATTAAGGGCAGGGTAAATCTCGGCGCAATCCTTGCGGAGACCGGCGGTGTTCAGTTCAATGCAGGTGCCGGTGGCTTCGCAGGCGGCGAGGAGGTCGCAGTGGAGATCTGTGCAGTCACGCGTCGGGTAGTGGCCAAATTTCTTGGGAAGATCAGGGTGGCCGATTATCTGAAACATCCCAGAGGCAGCGGCACTAGTTGCGCGTTTAAAGTAATCGACCCAAACCTCATCAACCTCACGGTTGTCCCACTCAATTCGGCGATTTGGATTATCAAAATCCCATTTTCCAGAAATGTAGTGTACAGAGCCAATCAAATAATCCCAGTTATGTCGTTGGGCAATTTCTTCAATCCAGTGTTCATGGCCAGGGATGTAATCAACCTCAAGTCCTAATTTGATGGGTAGGGTAGGGTGGGCCTTGCGAGCGTGCCGCACTTTAGACACGTATTCCACCAATTCTTCCGCGAGCATACGCCAGTCATCTTGATCGTCATTCTCTACCGGTGAGTGATCGCTAAAGCCAATTTCCGGCAATCCCAATTCTATCGCGCGTGCAGCGAACTCCACTGGTTCGCCCTTAGCGTGACGGCACAAAGGAGTGTGCATATGGTAATCGGCTGGCAGCGACATGGATTGACAATAGCTTCCAGCGGATTTTTGGAAAAGGGATTTGATTGACATGGAAAGAGGTGTATTTCATTCTTTTCTTGAAAAATATTAGGGTATTTCCCCGCAGGTCGGGGTTTTTTGTTTTATGGCTAATACAATTCTAGTTGGTGCCCAATGGGGCGATGAAGGTAAGGGCAAAATTATTGACGTGCTTACCGAAACAGCCGATCTCGTGGTGCGCAGTCAAGGTGGCAATAATGCGGGACACACGGTGTGGGTCGGTGAAAAGAAGTATATTCTGCATCTTATTCCCTCGGGAATCCTGCGCCGCGGCAAGCAGTGTATTATTGGAAATGGGGTGGTGATCGATCCAGTGGGGTTAGTGCGGGAGATTGACGGGCTTAGGCGGCGCAAGGTAAATGTACAAGGCCGCCTTCACGTTAGTGATAAGGCGCATCTAGTGATGCCATATCATCACGAACTCGATGCTTGCGCGGAACGATTGAAGGGCAAAAACAAAATCGGAACCACCCTGCGCGGGATTGGCCCGGCGTATAACGACAAAATTGCGCGGACTGGTCTGCGCGTAGCAGATCTGATGGACGCTGGAAAATTTGAGTCTAGATTGCGCGCGCGCATTCGTGAGGCGAACCGACTTATCAAGGCTTTTGGCGGCAAGGCAGTTTCGTTTAAAAAAGTTTATGCCGAGTATAGCCGGGCTGCGAAACGATTAAGTCCATTTGTTGCCAATACCACGCGTATGGTACACAAGGCGTTGGACAGCAATAAGGAAATTCTGTTTGAGGGAGCTCAAGGTACGCATCTAGATCTTGATCAAGGAACTTATCCGTTTGTGACATCCTCAAACACAACCTCAGGTGGCGCTTGTACGGGGTCAGGTATGCCGCCTAATCGGGTGGATCACGTTATGGGCGTAATGAAAGCCTACACAACGCGGGTTGGAGGTGGTCCATTTCCTACGGAGAACGATGATATTGGGGGCATGCTCCATGCCATGGGCCGGGAATTCGGAGCCACAACTGGTCGGCCGCGCCGTTGCGGGTGGTTTGACGCAGTAGCCACGCGACAAGCGGTTCAGGTTAATGGAATTGATCATCTTGCAATCACTAATATTGACGGCCTTGATAAACTTCCGGTCATTAATGTTTGTGTTGCTTATGGATTAAAAGACAGGGAAATTGATTATATGCCAACTGACATGGATGACATGTTGGAATTGAAGCCTGTGTACAAGGAATTCCCCGGGTGGCAGATGGATACAAGTGCTGCGCGAAAATGGGGCGATTTGCCCCTGAAGACCAGAAAATATTTACGAGCGATTGCTAACATGATAGGGGCGGAGATTGCGATTGCGTCTATTGGGCCGGCGCGTAGTCAAACGATTATTTTATGAGAGGCAGGACTCTCAAATTGAGCGCTGATGCGAAGGGATTGCTGCCTTTGCATGTGGCGGTTATCATGGATGGGAATGGTCGTTGGGCCAAGGAGCGCGGCCTGCCACGGGTTGAGGGTCATCGACGTGGTGCAGAATCTGCTCGGGCTATCATTAAGGCGGCTACGGAGATTGGGGTTAAATATCTTACGCTTTACACCTTTTCTATGGAAAACTGGAATCGTCCACGGCCCGAGGTGGATGCCGTCATGCGTTATCTTACGCAATATCTTAAAAGTGAGGCAGTAGAACTGAACAAAAACAATGTGCGGCTCGAGGCGATCGGGCAGATTCATCGTCTGCCGGAACGTGTCCAAAGGCAATTGGAGAAAACTCAGAGCTTATTATCCAATAATAATGGGCTTACTCTTGTGCTCGCGCTTAGTTATGGGTCGCGCTCAGAGATCGTTGATGCTGCACGCATAATTGCGGAAAAAGTGAAATCAGGCGATCTGGATCCCGCAGAAGTTGATGAAGATTTTTTTGAAATGCATCTTTACACTCGTCACATTCCGGATCCGGATCTATTGATTCGCACGAGCGGGGAAATGCGTCTGAGCAACTTTTTACTTTGGCAAGTGTCCTATGCCGAGATGGTGATCTTGCCGGTTCTCTGGCCTGACTTCCGAAAGCCAGCGTTCTTTGAGGCATTGGAGGAATTTGCTAAGCGGCATCGGCGATTCGGTAAATTGTGACAAGTTTTAGCTGCTTAAGCTGGACGCGTGCGATCGCTAACACTAACGTGTCAGTGCATGTCTGAGGGCGGGGAGGCAAAATCATCAAAGGGAAAAGTATTTGCACGGCGGTTGGGCAGCAGTGTTTTTTTGTATGGCATGTTGGTGGTGGGCTTGTTTGGGCGAAATGAAACTCTCTCCCA
This sequence comes from uncultured Verrucomicrobiota bacterium, assembly GCA_964616045.1. Lineage (GTDB taxonomy): Bacteria > Verrucomicrobiota > Verrucomicrobiia > Limisphaerales > UBA1100 > UBA1100. Next base: position 34,016 of record CAZTTU010000002.1, read on the forward strand.
CGCTGCATTTGGAGTGTTTATTACCTTGCTCGGAGCACTTGCATTGCTTGAATATTTCAATATGGCCGACAAGGGAAGTCTCGCGCCATTTAAATCGTTGGGAATTGGGGTTGGTGTCGGATTAATTCTGGCCACATTTTGGTTATTGGCGATACGTGGAGTTAATGTCGATTTCGTAGTGGGTTTTGAGTTTTTAACTCTTCTTTGCCTTGTGCCAGCCATCGGAATTTTTCAACTGTTTGCGCCCAACAGCAAAAGTAGTATGGCTCCAATGGCTTCGACTTTGTTCGGGGTTGTTTATGTGGCGCTTCTGTTAAGCGTTATTCAGATAATCCGCTATTACAACGCGGAGGGGCATTGGTGGTTGATGTACTTTATTGTGGTTAGCAAGATGAGCGATACTGGTGCGTACTGTGTCGGCTCGTTAATCGGAGAGCACAAGATGATTCCGCGCGTGAGTCCGGGTAAAACATGGGAAGGCTTTGTGGGTGGTGTCGCTTTTTCCGTTATGGCCAGCTGGGTGTTTTTTCAATTTGGACCAGAGTATTTCCAGAATATGGGAGTTGCTTGGGCGCTGGGGCTGGGTGTAGCACTGGGTGTTGGCTCCGTTTTGGGTGATTTAGTTGAATCATTAATGAAACGCGAAGCGGGCGTGAAGGATTCTGGAAGTTTCTTTCCTGGGATTGGGGGAATCCTCGACTTACTCGACAGCCTTTTGTTTAATGCTCCGATTATGTATATATTTCTCAGGTACGGTTTGCCGCAATGAAAAAAGTTGTCCTCCTTGGCAGCACTGGCTCCATCGGCACCAGCACATGCAAGGTAGTTGATGATATCCCGGAGGCTGTCGAACTTATCGGCCTTGCAGCCGGACGGAATGTGACGCTGCTGCGCAAGCAGATTTCTAAATATCACCCTATTGCAATTTCGATTACTGATCCCTCTGCTGCCAGGGAATTGGTTAATGACTGTTCTGGTATAACAAAAGTGCATTGTGGGGAGGAGGGGCTGATCAAGCTCGCTACTTTGCCGGAGGCGGATATCGTGCTCATTGCCATTGTGGGCATAGCTGGATTATTGCCGGCCTTAGCAGCTATTCGAGCAGGTAAGGATATCGCTGTGGCTTCGAAAGAAATCCTTGTCATGGCGGGCGAAATCGTAATGAGCGAGGCCCGCAAGTATGGTGTGAGAGTGTTGGCTGTGGACAGCGAACACTCCGCAATTTTTCAGTGTCTCGAGGGTCGGACTGTTGATAGCGTTCGCCGGATTTGGCTGACGGCCTCCGGCGGACCATTCCGCGAGAAGCCGGCCGAAGAATTTCCAAGCATTACTGTTGACCAGGCGCTCAAACATCCGTCATGGACAATGGGCCGAAAGATAACGATTGATTCCGCGACCCTTTTCAACAAAGGCCTTGAGATGATCGAGGCGAGATGGTTATTTGAAATTGAGATGCCGCGTATACGGGTGGTGGTTCACCCACAGAGCGTGATCCACTCCATGGTGGAGTTTGTTGATGGCTCAATGCTCGCGCAACTCTCAGCACCGGATATGTGCCTGCCGATTCAGTACGCTTTGACTTATCCAGAACGTATTCCGAGTGATCGGGTGCAAACCAACTTGACTGACCTCGGTGGATTAGATTTTGAGGAGCCGGACGAGGGGCGCTTCGCTTCATTGGAACTTGCTCGTCGTGCTGGAGAAATTGGTGGAACATTGCCTGCAGTCCTTAATGCCGCAAATGAGACGGCTGTGGAATCTTTTTGCAATGGGGAAATATCATTCACTAACATTGCCGAGACAGTTGCTCTTGTTATGGATTCGCATCAGGTTGTCAAAAACCCCACGCTGGAGGAAATATTCGCTGCTGATGCTTGGGCGCGAACGTCCGCATTGACCTCTGCGTGATTGCGCATTGCGTATAACCTTCAAAGCTGATAGGGTGCTGCCTTTGGTCCTTTGGCATGCTTGAAATCCTGAATATCCTTTATGTTGTTGGTGTGGTTTTGCTCCTTTTCGGGGCAGCAATTTTTGTACATGAATTCGGCCACTTCTGGGTGGCTCTGAAGCGTGGGTTGGTGGTGGAAGAATTTGCCATAGGTTTCGGCCCAATCATCTGGAGCAGAGAGAAGGATGGCATCCTTTACACTATCCGCTGCATTCCGGCCGGAGGCTTTGTGAAGCTGCCACAAATGCTTACAAGTGAAGCCATAGAGGGTAAAGCCGGCGGCAAGGAAGAGGAGCTGAAGAGGGATGATGGTGACGAAGATTGTGATGAGGTGCCCGCAGAACCATTGCCGCAGATATCGCCCGTTTCAAAAATTCTGGTGGCCTTTGCTGGCCCAATAATGAATGTAATATTTGCGATAGCGATTGCGATCTTGCTTTGGATTGTCGGGTTACCCAAGGAGGCTAGCGATCCGGTCGTGGGCTACGTGGGGAAGAACTCTAAGGAATACGAGCTGGGAGTTCGTCCGGGAGATAAATTCTTCTCCATTAATGACAAAAAAGTCGAAGATTTAAGTGAGGTTACTTATGCGGTGCTAGATAGTGCTAAAAAAGGTGAGCCCAGTGGCGTGGTCGTGGCTGTTATGAAGCGGGGGAAGTGGGATGTAAATGAGACTACTGGGGAGTTGGCGGTGGAATGGGGGGACCCAATGCCTCCTATAGAACTGCCCGCTGCGATTTGGGGGGGAGAGGGTTATTATCGGCTTAATTTTGTAGAGTTTAAACAAAGCTGCGAGATTCTTTCGGTTACTAAACCGAGCCTGTTGGCATCTGTTGGCTTTGAGCCTGGTGATATTATTGAAGACATTAATGGAGCCACAGTTCACGGCCACCTTCACCTCATTAACTTACTTATGGCTAATGTTGAAGAGGAAAAGATTATTTCAGTTATGCGTAATACCAACCGTATTCAATTGACATTTTCTACACCCAATCAAGCAGGGGTTAAAGTTGGCGCTGTGCCGGAGCCAACGCACGGCACTTGGGCGAAATTTCTAAGTAAATTTGGCAAGAAATTGAAGCCGTTGGAAGCCACGCCTGCCATGAAGGCGAAAATAAAAGAAAATGATTTGATTCAGGCGATCAACGGGCAACGGATTATCAGTGAATCGCATCTTATTGGTTTGGTTCGTGCCAACGGTGATAAAGAGCTCGAGCTGGATATTATTCGGGACGGAAAAGAAAAAAAAGTTTACGCGACGCCTAAAGGCAAGCTCCTGGGCATCTTGCTGCAACAGGACCATGGATTACTTTTCAAGCCCGAACCTAGCAAGTATATCGTGCAGCAACCCGGCCCAACACCATGGGCTCAGGTGGCGGAGGTCCTCGATAAAATAGCAATTACCTTCAAGGCGCTTGGCCGCAGGAAAGAGTCCGGCGTGGGCGTTGGGGATTTAAGTGGGCCGATTGGGATTTTTGGAATGTTATCCATCATGGCGAACACCGACCTCCGTTTGGCACTGAGTTTCTTGGTGCTACTCAACATCAATCTCGCAATACTTAACCTGCTTCCAGTGCCGGTGTTAGACGGAGGTCATATACTCTTGTCCCTCATTGAGTGGGTGCGGAAAAAGCCCGTGAGTGTACGGTTGCAGGAATATGCTACCACTGCTTTTGCAGCAGTTTTACTTTGCTTCTTCCTGTATGTTACCTTGAACGATGTGGGGAGAGTGCCGCTATTGCATCACATCTTTAAGCGCGATACGCAGGTTGAGTCCGGCAAATAATGAGATACTGCGCCTCGCCCTATCGTTATGTGCGCCGGGAAGCGCGTCCGGTAATTATCGGCGATCCTGAAAATGGTGGAGTCGTAGTAGGTGCATGCGGTCCTGTCATTCAGCAGTCCATGCTCACCAGTAGCACGCTTGATACCCAAGCCTGTGTCGAAGAGGCTATGGCGCTAATGGATGCGGGGTGTCGGATTATTCGCATCACAACACCAACCAAAAAGCACGCTGCTAATCTCGAAAATATTTCAGCGGGTATTCGCGCTCGCGGTTCAAATGTGCCGCTGGTGGCTGATGTTCATTTCAAGCCCGATGCTGCGATGGAGGCCGTGAAATGGTGTGAGATGGTGCGCATAAATCCTGGCAACTATGCCGACTCAAAAAAATTTGCCGTTCGCGAATATACCGACGAGCAATATGCTGCGGAGCTAGAGCGGATTGAAGAGCAGTTTGCGCCACTCGTGGAGGAATGTAAATTGCGCGTGCGCGCTCTTCGTATCGGCGTTAATCACGGCTCACTCAGTGATCGCATTATGAACCGCTTTGGTGATACGCCATTGGGCATGGTGGAAAGCGCCCTGGAATTTGCGCGCATTGCGCGCAGCCTCGATTTCCATAATTTTAAATTTTCTATGAAATCTAGCAATCCTAAGGTGATGATTAATTGCTATCGCCTGCTGGCTGCGCGGTTAGCGGAGCTTGGATCGGACTGGAATTATCCACTACATCTTGGTGTAACTGAGGCCGGCGAAGGTGAGGATGGGCGAATTAAGAGTGCTATTGGGATAGGCTCGCTCCTTTGTGACGGCTTGGGGGATACGATCCGCGTGTCGCTAACAGAAGATTCGCCAAAGGAAATTGCTGTTTGTGACGACCTGATAGCACAAATTGGCATGCTGACAAATCCGGGGGTGAGCTTGCCGAATGTCGATTTAGCATACGATCCATTTGAATATCAACGGCGTAATGCGCCAGAAATCGAATTGTTTAATGGTGTGAAATGTGGCGGCGAACAGACCGTCCGGGTAGTTGTGACGCAGTCGGCGTGGAATAGTACAATGTCTCAAATGAAATCGACCGATGACGTCAAGCCTGAGGCGATTTTCGAGAAGCTCAACGTGGTTGAGGTCGACCCACGAGAGGAATTTATTTTGAATTGCGATACGCAGCTCATCACGATCAGGGACGGTGTTGGGTTGCCAGTCATCACTGCCTTTCGGCTTCTAGCTGAACGCTTGAAGGCTGTTGGGGCGAGCAACCCCATCCTGTTGAAAGATTGTCTTGATGTTGGTGAAATTTCAAAACAACCTAAAATCACGCTGTTGCGCACCTCGGTTGTGTTAGGAGCACTCTTATGCGACGGCATTGGAGACGCAATTCTTGTGCGTGGTGAGAGTGACGCGCGACAATCATTGCGATTGGCTTACAATGTATTACAAGCTGCTGGATGTCGGTCGTTCAAGGCGGATTATGTGGCGTGCCCCAGTTGTGGGCGTACGTTGTTTAATTTGCAGGAAATCACAGCACGGATAAAGGCGCGCACAAAGCACCTTAAAGGTGTCAGAATTGCCATCATGGGCTGCATCGTAAATGGGCCTGGTGAAATGGCTGATGCCGATTTTGGCTATGTGGGTGGCGCGCCCAATAAGATCAATCTCTACGTCGGGAAGAAGCCCGTGCGATATAATATTCCGGAAAAGGAGGCAGTAGAGTGCCTAGTCGGCCTTATTAAGGAGCATAATAAGTGGGTGGAGCCTCAGTCTGTGGTGGTCAGCCCTTATTCGCCTAAGGCTGCACCTCGACCCTTGGGTAACTTATCAAACTGATGAGTAAGGAATCTATGCAGAAACTGTTTGGCTTCTTGGGCCTGGGCTCCGGTGGGTTTTAGTGTGATGATTATATCCCAATCTAGAATCGTCATCTGCTCAAGTAGTTTCCGTGTGCCATCATTAAGGCGACATTCATTCAAAGCAGGTGCCTGTCCGAGTTCATTGAGCAGTTTCATTTCAAGCGCATAAACAAGTGCGGGTCGGTTAGGGTTTGAGTCAAGATGCGATAGCAGAGATGAAAATATTGGCTGAATTCCCAGAAGTGGCGTCTCGGCTTCGGTTGTTTGTTCAATGAAATGAGTAGCATAAGCCAAAAGTTGAAGGCTTGGGATGTTCTTGCGGATTGCAGGGTGAAATTCGAGAATCTTTAATTCGCGCAAAATGTGAAGATCGGACTGGCGACTGCGCCGAAAGGAAAACTCAGCCTCAAACATTAGGTCAATTTTTCCGTGCAAGGGACTTTTCGTGCGGCGCGCACCCTTGGCCACGGTGCTCAGTCGACCGTGCTTTGCAGTGAGCCAATGGACAATCAGGCTGGTCTCGCTCAAGGGCCGAACGCGGAGGATGGTGCCTTTGGTAGATTCATGCATTTGAGAGTGTGTCGAGGGCAAAGCGGCTCGCGAGTTTCTGCAATAATCGATTCTCCTTGCGTTTCATTATTCTGCGGGCAGGTGCTTGAGTGTCATCGTATCCGAGCAAGTGTAGTACACCGTGGATAATGTTGCGGGCAATCTCGTTACCGAGAGTAACCTGATAGTGGGCGGCGTGCTCGCTAGAAACGGCTGGACATATAATTAGTTCGCCATGGAGTAATTTTGGGTTGGTGTAATCAAATGTGATTATATCAGTAGCACCTTCGTGCTGCAGGTGTTCAAGGTTGATTTTCGCCATGCGAGTTTCATTAACAAATACAATAGTGAGGTCGTATGCGCTTATTTTTAGTAATTCGTCCATTAATAGGACGGTTGCTTTTTGAGCGTTTCTAGAGGCGATCAGGAATCGTCTTTGTTGGTTGCGGGTTTGAATTTGTTTCATTCCTTGCGGCGACTATTTTCGTAAGCATGGATAATTTGTTGCACAAGTGGGTGTCGGACTACATCAATTTCTGAGAATCTATTAATGGCTATGCCTTGAGTGTTTCCCAATGTCAACAGTGCCTCAATAAGGCCAGAAGGCCTCGAAGGCGGCAAGTCAACCTGGGTGGGGTCGCCGGTGATCACCGCTTTTGAATTGTATCCGAGCCTAGTTAGAAACATGAACATTTGTTCGTTCGTGGAATTTTGGGCTTCGTCGAGAATCACAAATGCACTGTTCAGTGTGCGGCCTCGCATATAGGCGAGTGGTGCGATCTCAATTGTCTCGCGTTCCATGTGCCTTTGTGTTTCTTCAATTGGCATCATGTCCGTGATCGCATCGTGAAGAGGTCGTAAATACGGGCTGAGCTTTTCCCGTAAATCTCCAGGCAGAAAGCCCAACGCTTCGCCCGCTTCCACTGCTGGTCGGGTGAGAATAATGCGGGATATATTGCCGCATCTTAATGCACTAAGAGCCATAGCCATTGCTAGGTATGTTTTACCAGTGCCGGCTGGGCCTATGCCAAAGGTAATGTCGTGGGAGTTAATGGCTTCCAAATAATTTTTTTGGCCTAAGGTTTTTGGGGTGACTTGGGGTTTGCGCGATGAGGTGGTGATTTTTTGAGCGTTCAGAGTTTTCAGGACGTCAATGCCGTTTTCCTTTACGGTCTCAATTGCCTTTAGGAATTCGCATTGGCCGGGGTGGTTTCCGGAAATAATTTGGTCTCGCAATGATTCAAAAACATGCTGAGCGCGGTTTATTGCGCTCTCTTCGCCGTCAAGTTTGATCCATCCATCGCGCACTGTAGCATCCACTTCAAGTGAATCTTTCAGTCGGCGGAGGTTTTTTATGTCATTGTTGAATAATTGTTGTGCTTGTCGTGCGCTATCGAAATGCAATGTGACGCTGGCCATGATTATTTCTGGCAAAGTTCTGCGCGAAGCCTGGCGGCTGTTTCATTTAAGGCCTCAGGCAGTACAGTGGTGTCGCCGATCACGGGCATAAAATTAGTATCTCCAGTCCAGCGGGGAACGACATGAACATGCAGGTGTTCTTCGATGCCGGCGCCAGAGGATTTACCCAAGTTAATGCCGATGTTGAAGCCGTCTGGATTCATGGTTTTGGTTAAGGCGCATTTGACCCTTTGCATTAGTTTGATCAAATCCATGTTTTCCTCATCTGTGAAGCCATCAAAATCGGAAGCCTGTTTGTAGGGTGCAATAAGTACGTGACCGCCATTGTACGGATGTGTATTAAGAACAGCGTAACAGTGCTTTGCGCGTGCGATGACATAATTGGCTTCGTCTTCGTTTGATTTGCCAATTGCAGCGAAAACCGAGGTGTCGGCCTGGCGTGGTTTTGGGCCTAGGATATATTCAATGCGCCAAGGCGCGTGCAGTGCTCGCATTCGCTTAAAACTAGGCTGCGATTGGCGGCTTGTCAAAAAGAACGCTTCGGCAGTAATTAATCACTGAGCAGGGAATTAAGCTGAATCTTGGTTCGTGCGAATATTACGCGAATCACCTCAAGTAATTGGGCGGCTTGATGGAGGTTGTCGTTTATTGCCAATTGTTCCATTCTTGAAAAGATGACGGAAAGTCGGTTCGCGCCTAGATTCGCGCTGCTGCCCTTTAACTGGTGAGCAATGTTGTATATAGTTTTGGTGTCATTATTATCAATCGATTTGCTGAGGTGTTCGATCTGTTCTTGGGCCTGCTCTAGAAACAGTTCAATAATTTCCCGCAGAGCATTGTCCTGTCCGTTGTCGCGAAGTCTATCGAGGTGGGATTCGTCAAGTAAGATTAAGCCTGGATTGTCTGTGGTATCAATATTATCAATCCCAAGTGATTTATTAATGGATTTCTCCAACTCGGCGAGTTGCACTGGCTTGGAAATAAAATCATCCATTCCGGCTTCAAGGCAGGCGGCGCGATCATCATCGTGAGCATTCGCCGTCATGGCGATGATGTAAATCCGCTCTAGGTTTGGATTAGATAGTTCTCGTTGGCGGATTTGGCGGGTGGCTTCCAGGCCATCAATGACCGGCATCTGGCAGTCCATTAAAATTATATCAAATTTACTCAAATCAGCATTCAGTACGCCTTTTCCGTTGGCTTGAATCTCAACCTCATGGCCAAGTTTGCCGAGCTGAAGTGTGGCGACGCGTTGGTTGATGGGGTTGTCCTCGGCAACCAGAACACGGAGTGATCGATGAAGGGTGGCGTCACTCTCGGGTTGTGTTTTTGGAGTATGTGGCTTGCCTGAAAGGGCAATGAGCAAGGCTTGGTGAAGGCGATCAAGGCGCACCGGTTTTAGAAGTGTCCCAGAAATGCCCAGTGTGCGCAACATGCTGGGATCTGCTTTGTGGCGACGTGTTGTTAGGAGGATGATCTTTGCTGAGCTGTTCTTTCCATTAGTTTGGATTTCCCGGACCATATCCAGGCAATCCTCATCTCTGAGTGCAATGTCAATAAGGATGAGGTCAAATTCGGTATTTTCCTTAAGTTGTTCTCTTGCCTCGCCACCTGAGGGGGCCGAGCAAATTTCCAAATTCCATTGTGAAGAATATTCAGAAATAGAGTTGCGGGCAAGGTCGTTTGGGACCACCAGAAGCAACTTGCGATCTGCGAGCTCAGGTGAGGGCGAATAGGTTTTACCGCCTGCTATTCCGAGGGTGACAGTGAAATGGAAAGTTGATCCGCCTCCTGATTTGCTTTCCATCCACATTTCGCCATTCATCATCTCCGTTAGTTGACGTGAGATGGAAAGCCCCAATCCTGTGCCCCCATAGCGACGAGTGGTAGTACTGTCTGCCTGGCGAAACGCGTCAAAGATTTTTCCTTGCATCTCGGGTGTGATGCCGATGCCAGTGTCACGCACGGAGAACTGAATTTTGACATTCCCTTCGGTTTTCTCAATACGGCAAACTGACACTTGAACTTCACCCTTCTCAGTGAATTTGACAGCATTGCTGACAAGATTTAAAACGATTTGTCGTAAGCGGCCGGCATCTCCCCAGAATTGCCCGTCTAAATTAAGTGGAATGTGGCAAATGAGCTCAATGTTGCGCGCATCAGCCCGTAAGGCGTGCAACTCAACGGCCTCCTCGATAATTTGCCTTAGAGAAAACTCTTCCTTCTCAAGTTCCAAGCGCCCGGCTTCGATTTTGGATAGATCAAGAATATCATTGAGGATTTCCAGCAAGGCATCAGCGCTCGTACGCACTGTACCAGCATATTCGTGTTGTTCGGTGGAGAGTTCGGTGGCTAGAAGCAAATCAATCATTCCGATGATGCCGTTCATTGGCGTTCGGATTTCATGACTCATCACCGCAAGGAACTGCGCCTTCATTTCCGCGGCTTCCACGGCGAGATCCCGTGCGCGTGCACTCTCCTCCTCCGCCAATTTTAGGGCGGTGATATCGCGTGAAATGCCAATGATCCCCGTAATGATCCCGGAGCGATTGGTGAAGGGCACCTTGGTGACTGAAGCCCAAATTGATCGGTGATTTGCATCCGTCTGTTTCTCTACCTTGTTGATGATGGCATCCCCAGTAAGGATGACGCGCTGTTCGTCTTCATGAAATTGCCGAGCTTGGCTGTCAGGATGAAAGTCATAGTCTGTTTTGCCAACGAAATCTGCAGGAGTTTGTAAGCCTAATCGTTTTGCTAGTGCGGCACTGCCTCTGATGAATCTTGATTCAATATCTTTGATGTAAATCCTATCCGGGACATTCTCTAGTAAAGCATTGAGTAGATCGTGTTCATAGGCGAGTTGTTCCTCCATTTCATGTTTGTCGGTGACATCCCAAAACATGCATTGCAATCCGACAATCTTTCCGGCGTTATCTCGTAGGGGCGACTTTACTACTTCAACATGGAGATCTTTTCCGTTATGTTGATGATGAATTTCAGTAACTTTTAGCGTTTTTCCAGATTTCATGACGTTCTTGTCATCACGCCTGTATTTGTCTGCCAAATCTTTTGGAAAGAGATCGTGGTCTGTCTTTCCCAGGATTTCCTCAAGAGATTTGCCGATGATTTCGCAAAAACGCTGGTTGGCAAAAGTAAAGATGCCGTCACGATTTTTTCTCAAAATGTTCTGTGGAATAGTTTCCACCAACGAATGGTAAAGAATTTCAGATTCGCGAAGGGCCTTCTCTGCATTCTTCTTCTCTGTTATGTCCATAACCGTCCCCTCGTAAAAAAGCAGGTTGCCTGATGTGTTCCGAACAGCCCTGACATTCTCCGATATCCAGATCAATTCGCCATCCACTCGGCGAACTTGGGATTCGAAATTGTGGATTATTCCTTTTTCTTGAATTGTATCGATGAATTCCTTGCGCCGTTTTGGGTCAACGTATAGTTGGTCGGATATATCTCTCATTCCTCCAATGAGATCTTCTGCTGAATCAAATCCGTATATTTTTGCGAGCATGGGATTGGCGGAAATAAATCTCCCAGATTGCGTCGTCTGAAAGACACCTTCTTGAATGTGTTTAAATATGCTTCGATATTTTTCCTCTGCCATTTCTGCGCCGAGCTCCTGAATTAATAATTCAGAATTTTCAGTTTCAAGAGCAATGGCACTTTTCCGATATGCCAGATTATGGCTTGCTTGGTTCGCGAGTAATTTTAACGAATGAATTTGCTCAGTGGAAAGCCGGCAAGATTCCGTGCTTGCCACGCACAGTGAGCCTACTGCTTGGTCGTCAAAAATTACTGGGAAGCCGGCATAAGAGCGGACATTGTATTTTTGGGGTAGTAAAGTTAGTGATGAGAGGCGGTCATCAATTGTTATATCTTCTGCGATGATGGGCGAGCCATTCTCTACAACCAATGTGCAGGGTGACTGGTTTCGCAAAATGCCATCGAGTGTCCATCCGTATTGGGCCTTGCACCATTGCACATTGTGATCAAGCAGGTTGATTGCGGCAAAAGGGGCTCGGGCAATAGTTGCCGCCAACTTAGCTAGATTGTCAAAAGCAGGCTCAGGGTCAGTGTGAAGAATTTGCAGGGCGCGGAGTATGTTTAGCCGTGCCTTTTCATCAGGTGTGTCGGGGCGTGGGTTGAGGGCTGGCACCGTAGGGCGAATTCTGCATTCCCTTGTGCGCAAGGCAAGCACGGAACTTAGCCTGATTGTGTGAATAAGACTAACGGCTGATCACTTGACTCTCCGCGCAAGTAATCATACTTTTAAAACAACGTAGGAACGTTCAAGGATTAGGAGGAAGATGAGGGATATTATTTTTGCGGGGTTATTGTTTGGATTGGTTATATTTCAAGCAGGTTGCTTGGTAGTGGGTGCCGTCGGTGCAGGGGCAGGCACTGCGATGTATGTCCGTGGTGACTTGGAAACCAAGTCTTCAAAGCCAGTGGCTGAAGTGTATTCGGCTGTTGAGCAGGCATGCAAAGAACTTGAGTTCGAGATTTACAAGCATGAGCAAAAGGCGTTTTCCGGGTTGATCGTTGCTAACAGTGATTTTGGCAAGGTCGCTTTCACAATGAAAGGCAAATCGCCCACCGAAACCAAATTGTCCATTCGAGTGGGTACTTTTGGGGACAAGGGCGCATCAGAGCTCATTCTCACCAAGCTTAAGCCAAAGCTTTAGGCATTCTTCTTGCCCATGTTCAGGCAAAGGTAATCAAGATATTCAGACAACTTTGATTTCATTTGTGTCCTCTGAACAATTGCGTCAATTAACCCACGTTCCATGAGGAACTCAGCTGTCTGAAAACCTTTGGGAAGTTCGCTTTGCGTGGTGTCTTTGATGACGCGCGGACCAGCGAATCCAATCATGGCCTTGGGTTCGGATACTATTAGATCACCCAAGCTGGCATAGCTCGCCATGACACCTGCCGTTGTGGGGTGAGTCAGTACGCTGATGTAAGGCAAACTCTGCCGGCCATGGTAGGCTACAGCGGCACTTGTCTTAGCCATTTGCATTAGGCTGAACATGCCCTCATACATTCGAGCACCGCCACTGCTTGATATGAGAATAGCCGGCAGGCGGCGTTCTGTGGCGGTTTCTATAATGCGGGTGATTTTTTCTCCGACCACGGAACCCATTGACCCGCCAAGAAAATTGAAATCCATCACGCCTATGGCTGCATCGTGTTTATCTATTCGGCCGATGCCTGTTACGATTGCGTCTCGCAGGCCTGTCTTTTTTTGGTGCTTGTCCAGTTTGTCTGCATAGGTGGCAGTGCCGGTGAATTCTAGGGTGTCGACACTGGCCATTTTGCTGTCGGTCGGTTCAAAGGATTCTGGTTCGAACAAATTATCAATCCGTCCCCAAGCAGTGATAGGGAAATGATGTGTACATTGCGGACAAACCTTAAGATTCTCTTCAAGCTCTTTATCAAAAATCATTTCCTCACATCCCGGGCATTTGGTCCAAAGGCCCTGGGGAATATCACGTTTCCGAGTTGTGCCGGGAACTAGAGGCTTTTTTTCGATGGTTGGTTCAAGTTCGGATGGTGGAGGTGTCACAGCAGGTTCTGCTGAGTCTTGCCTCAAGGGTTTCTTGGCTTTATCCGTCATTAGTGAAATTGATGTTAGTGTCAACGAATATTGGTGGAATTCGCTCGATTCTCACAAGAAAAATCAAGGCAGCAATCCGCGCGTTAATGTGAGGACGTCAACCTTTTTTGCCCCAGCCATCTTCAAAGCTCGAGCGCAAGCGCTGGCAGTGGCGCCGGTTGTCATAACATCGTCTATTAGCAATACCGAGCCATTTAGTATATGATTATTCTTCGCGGCAAATGCTCCTTCTACATTAGCGAAGCGCATTTTGGGAGGTAGGTAGGTTTGTGTTTCGGTGTTTTTAACGCGTTCAATGGCGTTAGAGATTAAAGGTTTCTTTAAAAAAATTGAGACAGGTTTAGCGATGCGCTTGGCTTGATTGAAGCCTCTTTGGCGCTTTTTTACTGGATGTAGTGGTATGGGGACAATCCAATCATGTGACTGCATTGGAAATGGAATAGCTGTTCTTAGCCACCACTGCATCAAAGGCTCAAAAAAATCTGCAGGTTCATATTTAAAGCGATGAACTATTTCTAGGCCTAATCCACGTGCGGCAATCAATGCACGTGCTCTCTCAAATTGTAATTCTAAATTATGGCAGTTAAAACAGGTGGAGGCACTAAAACTCTCGCTATTAAGAGGAAGCCCGCACTGATTGCACCAGGGTGGTTTTATCTGGCGCACACCCCGGAGGCATTGGGCACAAACGTATCCGTTGGATGGTTCCGCCTCTTGATTGTCGCAGATTTGGCATATTGTTGGAAATACCAGTGCAGCAATTGGTTCAATAAGATTGTTTTTTAGCCATGGATCCACTATCGCAAAAGATAAACCAAACCATACAAAGGAGCAAGGGCGTCGCTATCCAGCCATCGCTGATGATTCCAGTGCCCCAAATGACTGATAATTCTTCGTTGGACGATTTCGTGGCAAACTCATTGATTCGAAAACAAATTATCCAGCCCGCATGCGCGCCGATTGAACAGTAAAGATTGCCGGTGTGTTGCCAAAGCCCGCAGAGAGTCATGCCTGCCAGCAGAAGATTGGTGAATTTTGCGGGGCCAAATTGGATGCTCCAGAAACTTTCCAGCATGTCAGGCAGTGTTGTCATGCCTGAGGTCCATGTAATAGTTTCGACCAGTGGTTTTTGAGTGATGAAATGCGCGGTGGCAAATAGCAGCGAGCTCGCCAGAGCTGCCCAACGCCAATTAAAATCACGGCGCAACAAGCCAAACAGAGCGCCTCGGAACAAGGTTTCCTCCATCACAGCTAAAGCCAGTGCACTGGCAAAAATGCCGGGTAATTTATAGGCCCCGCTGATCAGACCATGATCGTGCTTGAACTCCCGAGTCTCCAGTATGAGAGACATGGTGGCTGCTGCGGCGAGGGAAGTAAGGCCCAGCAGGAGTCCTTGACCAAGCCGAGACCATTGCCCAGAGGGCTTTACCCAACCAATATCCCGATATGAATTGATCTTGGTATAGTACAAGAGCAAGCAGAGCCCAATCAGAGCCAGCCCTTCCATGCAGCGTTTTACATAGCGGTGGAAATCGTTGTGAGACTTGAGAAATTGAAGAAATCCTAGCCCTTGACTTGTTGTCAAATGTTCTTGCTCCGGTTTGTCCGGAGTGGGAGAGACCGCCGTCCATAGCAGTGGGGCAAGCAGGGCAGCACCTAGGAACACAGCGGCTAGGTAAATGGCAATAGCTTTGGTATGTCGCAAGTGTCGCAGTACATCTGTAAACCTTCATCACGCCAAGAGATTTTTGTTCGAAGGAATTGAAAGCAGTTGTTTCATTTGGCGTTTTCTGTCAAAAGAGCACCAATAATATCAAACACAATCGAACTTATAGAAAATAAGAAATTTGGGCAATACCGCCTTTTGGAGCGCATCGCTCAGGGTGGGTTGGCAACTATTTGGCTCGTATCTGACGGTGCGGGAGATACATGTGCCCTTCGGGTGATGCATGATAATTTCCGATCAGGATCATCGGGCCCCAAATTGTTTCGCCGTGGGTGTGAAATAATGAGCAAGCTTTCTCCGCATCCAAACATTGCCGGCTACATTTCGCACGGAGTTGAAAATCGTCGTGAATACATCGCATTGGAATATATCGAAGGATTAAATCTGCGCGAATTGATGGTGAAAAAGGATCCTCTCCTGAGCGATATCTTGAGTGATTTAGCTGTGGAGTTGGCGGAGGCGCTAGAACATGTGCACGATCAGGGATACATGCACTTGGATATAAAACCTGAAAACATCATCATTAGCCGGGCTGGGGAGCTCTATCTTTGTGACTTTGACACGGCTCAAACGATTCCAGACAAGCCTATTAAAATTGAGAAGAAGTCCGGCACGCCATTCTATATGCCACCTGAAGTCACAAATGGTTGGAAGTTTGATCATCGGGCCGATATCTATGCCTATGCGGTTACGATTTATGAATTGCTTACCAATGTTAAACCATTTGAAGGCCAAACCCAGAAAGTGATGTTGGCCAATCAACTAAATGCGCGCTACAGAATTCGAAAATTGCGTGATTTTAATTCCAATATCCCAATCGGGTTGGAACAATTAATAATCAAATGCCTTGATTTTGTGCCGGAAAAGCGCCCCCCGAATATGACGGTGCTTGTTCGAGAATTACACAGAATTCTCGGAGTCCAATAAATTATGCGGATTGATTCCCATCAACATTTTTGGGTGTATGACCCCAATCAGTACGAGTGGATGAATGATCAAATGGCCGTACTCAAGCAAGATCATTTACCCGGTGACCTGTCTATTGCGCAAGCCGATATTGAATTTGATGGATCGATAGCAATACAGGCACGCCAGACGCTTGAGGAAACGCGCTGGCTTTTGGGCTTGGCCGACAAAAACGAACGAATAAAGGGGGTGGTTGGCTGGGTGGATTTGCGCAGCGAGCAAATCGATAATATATTGGCGGAATTTGGCGAGCACCCCAAATTTGTTGGCGTACGACACGTGATTCAGGAGGAACCGGATGAGCGTTTCATCCTTCAGCCTGATTTCCTCCGAGGCATTGGCAAACTGAGGGAATACGGTCTTACCTACGATATCCTTATTTATCCAACACAATTGTTGGCCACTCTTGAATTTGTGCCACGATTTCCGGATCAACCCTTTGTGCTTGATCATATCGCAAAGCCTTTTATCAAGGATGGCACGATCGAACCTTGGGCAACGCAAATTGCTCAACTTGCAAAATTTTCCAATGTTCATTGTAAAATCTCTGGCATGGTAACAGAAGGCGAATGGCAGAACTGGGAACCTGGAGATTTTGATCCTTATCTTGAGGTAATTCTTGAAGCCTTCGGGCCGGAGCGATTGATGATTGGTAGCGATTGGCCAGTCTGCCGACTTGCCGGAGAATATACGCCGGTTATGCAACTCGCAATCGACTTCATGCAAACTCATGTGCCGGAACATATGGGTGATTTTCTGGGGGGGAACGCGCTCGCCTTTTACGGTGTTAGAGCCTAGCGTGTCGTCGTTTTGGACCGCGAATTTGTTAAGCGCTACTGGTTTTTGGGCGGACTCATCCTCTTGATTCCAGTGGGGATTATGGTGCCGGATATCGGTCTGGCTCTTAAAAAAACGGATTGGGTGATTCCGGTATTTGTCGGGATCATGCTAGGTATCGCGGGATTCACCATGGACACCTCCAGCTTGGTGAAGCAGGTCACCAATTTTCGAGCCGTGGTGCCCGTATTGGTGAGTATATATATATTTTCCCCGGTTGCCGCTTACAGTTTGGCCAAATTGTTGGCTCCTGCGGGCAGTCAAGACTTTCTGCCCGCCATGATGATCATGGCTGCCCAAGCGGGCAGTCTCGCTTCAGCCATCGCGCTTACGATGATGTCCGGTGGAAATCGAGAATTAGCACTCATCTGCACTGTGATGTCCAATGGGCTGACTTTTTTGCTGACCCCGTTTATCCTGCACCTGAGCGTTGGGCCGCAGGAAGATTTCCCTGTGGCGGAATTGATGCAGCGGATGATTTATGTTGTTCTCGTGCCGATCATTTTAGGACAATTATTACGGCATTCCCTTTGGGGTAAAACGAAATCCGTTCGGGCATTTATCCGAGTTTTTCCGCAGTTCATCATATTGATGTTTGTTTACATCGGATTTGCATCGGGCTCTGAAAAACTGCAGGAAGATTTTAATATAGTGCTGCGATTCTTGGCTGCGTGCGTCTTGTTGCATTTGCTCCTGCTTGGCTTAAATACACTTATTTCCGGGTTGCTGGGCCTTAAATGGCCAGAACGTACGGCAATGATTCTGTGCGGTTCCCAAAAGACACTCCCAAACGGAATGGATGTCTGGAAAAAGTCGTTTGGCGATAACGAATATGGAGCCGTGCCACTTGTGCTCTACCATCTGTTCCAGTTGCTGGTGGATACGCTGTTGGTCTCAAAATTAGAACAAAAAAATCCTACCTCTAAAGGATCCATTTCTGAATCGGTTGCCATCAATTGCCATGGTAATGTAAAGGATTAGAGGTTGCCTGCGACAGTCGCAACCTTAATTGCTCAAATTTATTTCCCGCTTCATCGCATACTGGCGAAGCAGGCGTTGGTTCTTCTGGGGTCCCAAGGTGCCGGTGCCTAATCTTAGGCGAGCAGTTGCGCGATGACTTTGGGGTCCTCCACTCCTGTTAGGCTCTGGTCCAGTCCGAGGAAACGGTAGGTCAATTTTTTGTGGTCGATTCCCATTTGCTGGAGCAGGGTGGCATTAAGGTCATTGATGTGCACTGGATCACTCACGATATTGTAACTGTGGTCATCGGTCTGGCCATGTTCGTAGCCACCCTTAAATCCACCTCCAGCAATCCAGGTTGTAAAGCAGCGACTGTGGTGATCTCTTCCGTGGTTGGTTTTGGTGAGTTTTCCCTGTGAATAGATGGTTCGGCCAAATTCGCCCCCACAAATAACCAATGTTTCATCGAGCATGCCACGTTGTTTCAAATCCTTGATTAATGCGGCTGTCGGTTGGTCGATGTCTTTGCACTGTTTGGGCAATTTCCCGGGTAGTCCTCCGTGGTGGTCCCAGCCACGATGGAAGAGGTGAATAAAGGGAACTCCGCGCTCAGCCATGCGTCGTGCCAGAATGCAGTTGCGGGCGTAGGATCCGGGTCGTTCGGCATCCTTGCCATAAAGATCCATGATCCCCTTGGGTTCCTTGGAAAGATCCATGAGGTCAGGCACACTCGCCTGCATACGGAAAGCCATTTCGTACTGTGAAATCCGGGTTTGGGTTTCGGGATCACCGAATTCATTGAACTGTTCCTGATTGATTTTAGATATGCCATCAAGCATTCGGCGGCGCAGCCCACGGTCAATTCCTTCAGGGTCCTTGAGATAGAGCACGGGCTCTTTGCCGCTACGCAGATTTACTCCCTGATGTTTGCTTGGTAGGAAGCCGCTGCTCCAGAGTCTGGAATAGAGGGCCTGATTGGATGCACCGGATCCTCTGGAAATCATCACGATATAGGAAGGCAGGTTCTTGTTGGGGCTGCCCAGTCCATAACTGATCCAGGAGCCAAAACTGGGTTTACCGAGTTGCTGGGTGCCTGTGAGGATATAGGTGATGGCCGGATCGTGATTGATGGCCTCTGAATGCATCGATTTAACAATCGTGATTTCATCAACGATTTCCCCGATGTTCGGCAGGACCTCACTTACCCACGTTCCGCGTGCACCCATTCGCTTGAACTTGAACATCGGGGCCACGCAGGGGAACGACTTCTGGCCGCTGGTCATGGTGGTGAGCCTTTGGCCATTCCGGACTGATTCAGGAAGTTCCTTGCCATGAAAATCATGCATGATTGGCTTGTAGTCAAAGGTATCGATATGACTGGGGCCGCCAGAATTGAAGAGCATGATAATCCGTTTGGCCTTGGGCGCGAAATGAGGCACGCCGGGAAGCCCTCCGTTAGGATTGGTTTTCGGCGCAGAAATGGCATCAGGGGCCATTAGAGAACCCAGAGCGGCACCTCCCAGGCATTTGGCGCTGTTAAAGATCAGTTCGCGCCTCGTTTGCAGTAGTCCGTTTTCGTAAATGGGATTCATGGTGTTTTAGAGTCTAGTGATTACCTCATCCAGATTAAGCAGCATGCTGGCCACTATCGTCCAGGCTGCGTGTTCTGCGTTGTTAATCGATTCATCGCGCTTGGATTCGCCGATTCCGATAAGTTTAGAGGCAGCTTCGGGGGTCTTCGTGTAATTTTCCAGTTCCTCGTTAAAGGCACTTTCGAGTATCCGGGAAACGATCGGTTTTGGAGTGCGTGCGGTGGCAAGGCGATATCCAAACGCTACGCGGTCTTTGGGGGTTTTTCCTCCTTCCTTGATCATGCGCTGAGCAAGGTTTCGGGCAGCTTCAACAAACTGTGGGTCATTGAGGGTAACGAGTGCCTGCAGGGGCGTATTGGTCCGAGGACGCTCTACAACGCATTTTTCCCGTGTTGGGGCATCAAATATGGTCATCGAGGGCGCAGGGGCTGAGCGCTTCCAGTATGTGTACATGCTTCGCCGGTAGAGTTTTGCGCCCTTATCCTGCACAAAACGCACATTGCCCGAAAGGCTGACTTCATTCCACAGGCCCGGTGGTTGATAAGGCTTTACGCCGGGCCCGCCCACCTCATGAACCAAAAGTCCGCTTAACGCCAAGGCACCATCACGTATGAATTCACCCTGAAGTCGAAAACGCGGCCCACGGGCCATGAGAATATTGTCCGGATCCTTGGTTAGTAGCTCGAGGGTCGTTCTTGAGGACTGTCGGTAGGTTGCGCTCATCACCATCAGCTTGATCGTCCTTTTTATGTCCCAGTCATGCTGCACAAAATCCACAGCCATCCAGTCCAGTAGCTCCTGATGACTGGGCAAATCTCCCTGAGTTCCAAAATCAGACACCGTCCTCACAATCCCTTTGCCAAAAAGGAGCGACCAGTAGCGGTTGACCGCTACCCGGGCGGTGAGTGGATGATCCGAGCGCATAATCCACTGGGCAAGGCCCAGGCGATTTTTGGGGGCGTCCTTGGGCAGGGGCGGTAGAAAATCAGGAACGCCGGGCTTTATCTCGCGTTCCTTCTTGGGGTGTTCGTAGCTACCTCTTTGCAATATGTAGGTTTGGCGCATTTTGACCTGATCGCCCATGATCATGGTGGTAACCTTGTTCTTGTTGGCTGCGCTCACTTCCTTTTCTGCGGCACGCTTTTCAGCTAACAGTTTCTGGTAAGGTTTATCGATGCTGTTGAGATAGTGATTGAGCAGGGTTTGTTTTTGCTTGTCGGTTCTTTTCTCCGGGGCAATCGCCAGCAAAGGTGCGATGGGGTCATTGCCGGCCAGTGCGGCTACTTCAGAGTCGCTGAGTACCCGGTCATAGAGTCTTACATCATCAATCTCGATGCCGTTGGCCTGTGCTGAGCCGGCTCGGCGGCCAATTCGAAAATCGTTTGGGGTTTGGATTGTTCCGCTTAACCCGTCGGCTTCCACATTGTGACTGAGAAGCTTGCCATTCAGATACACCTTGGTTCCAGCGGCCTTACCGGTGCCATCGTAGGTAAAGAAAATGTGTGACCACTGCTTGGCCTTCACCTTCTCCTTGCCAACGACCTTGATAGCGTTGTCTTGCCACTTGTGGATCAGGTGCGTTCCGGGGGCGCCTCCCTGCAGCCAAACGTCAAAACCCCGGTAGGCATTGCTCTCATTCATTTTACTGAAGATTGCACCGTTTTTGCCGGCATCGGGCTTAACCCAGCAGCCATAGCTGAATGACTGATTCCACTCTGGCGGCTTAATGCCCTTTACGTTCACGTACCCGTTGCCTTCCACGCGGAAAGCACTGCCAAATTTCCCGCTGACGCTCTTGCCGCCACCCTCCCATTTCACCTCATTCATATCGTTGAAAAGCTCAATGGACTTACGGTTACTGAATTCGTCTAATGGTAGGTGCGCGTAAAGGCCTGTCGGTTCCTGGGGCTGTTTACCTATTATTTTAGCCGCTTCCTCTGCCCATTTGGAGAAAGTTGGATCTACAGTTTTCTTGTAATCGGCTATTTTCATTTCTGCTATCTTGATTTTTGCCTCGGCAGCTTTCCTTCTCTTCAGGTTTTCCTTGCTTAGCACATTAACCATAGGCGGGGCGTTGCCGCCACGTGTCTGTTTTCCCCTGTCTGCATTATTATTAAAGAAGGCGAAGAGCCGGTAGTATTCCTCCTGGGACATGGGGTCATATTTGTGCTCATGACATTGGCCGCATTCGACACTGAGACCCAGCCAGGCGTTGCCGGTCGTCTTCACGCGGTCTACTACATATTCCACCCGGTACTCTTCCTCAATTAATCCACCCTCATCGGTGGTGCCGTGATTACGGTTAAACCCGGTCGCAACTTTCTGTGCCTGGGTAGAATTGGGCAGTAGGTCTCCGGCCAGCTGTTCAATGGTGAAGTCCTTGAACGATTTATTATTGTTATAGGCCTCTATTACCCAGTTGCGCCAGGGCCACATGGTGCGCGGGCCATCGGCGTGATGCACGCTGCTATCACCATAACGCGCTACATCCATCCAGTGCAGGGCCATGCGTTCGCCGTAAGCCTTGGAGGCTAGAAGGCGATCGACAATCTTTTCATACGCCTTAGGGCTTTTGTCATTAAGAAACTGATCAACCTCCTTAAGGGTCGGAGGCAAACCCGTGAGATCAAAAGTGACTCGCCGGATCAGTGTTTCCTTCGTTGCTTCAGGCGATGGCTTAAGCTTGGACGCCTCCAAACGCGCAAGACTAAATTTATCAATGGGATTTATGCCCCATGTTGCTTTGGCCTTAGGCAGGGCCGGGGATTGGGGTGCGATAAAGGCCCAGTGGCTCTGGTATTTTGCCCCCTGTTCAATCCATTTTTTCAAAACCGCAACCTCTTGGGGTGCCAGCACCTTGTTCGAGTCAGGTGGCGGCATTACTTCGTCGGGATCCTTGCTGATGATCCGTGCCCAGGATTCGCTTTCCTCCAAATCTCCGGGAACAATCGCGCGCGCGCCTTTTGCTGATTCCTCAATGTCGAGTCGCAGCTTGCCCTTGCGTTTATTCGAATCCTGCCCATGACAATTAAAGCAGTTGTTGGCAAGGATGGGCCGGATATCCCGGTTGAACTGGATTGTCTGCGGGAGTTCTTCAGCTGATAACGCCGCAAAAGAACTGCAAATAAGTAAGGTAAACAATGTCTGAATGTGGCGCGACATGGTATTAGGACGTTATCAAAATTCCCTTATTCGAGCAATTAGAAGGTTAATGGTCTGAATCGTCAGTCAGAGCAGGGGGTTCTTCGAGTTTTAGCTCGGAAATCCTGTCCATGGGCCGCTCAAGGGCCTTGGTGCGGGTGGTGCTCAGTTCATCATAATGTTTCTGGGTGGTCCCCAGTGACTTACCCAGGGCATCGACTTTATCACTGTATTTTTTCCATTGGAGGGCGAACTGCTGCACCAGCTGCTGCAGGTCTCCGGCCCGCTTTTCCACGGCGAAACTGGCAACGGATTGTCGCACGAGTGAAAGGATGGCATACAGGGTGAGCGGAGAGCAAAGGACGATCCGTTTTTCCATCGCAAAATCCATGAGCTCGTGGTCTTCCTGGTTAATGAAGCTGTAGATGCTTTCATTGGGGATGAACAAGAGAACGTAATCAACGGTGCCTCCAGCCGGGTCAATATAGGAGCGGCCGGCGACAGTCTTGACATGACCTCGGATGTCACCCAGGAACTGTTTCTTTTCGGCTATTCGGGATGTTTCATCTTCAGCCGATAAAAATTGTTGATAATGGGTGATGGGAAATTTCACGTCCATATTCAGGCGTTTACCCTTGGGCAGGTGAAATGTGAAATCTGGACGATCTGTGCCTTCAGATGATTGTTTCTCGTAGTTTTTACCCTCAAGCATTCCTAGTAGATTGAGGATGTCCTCCACCATGCGCTCGCCCCACTGGCCGCGTGCCTGGCTGCTGGAAAGGATTCGGCGCAATTGATCGGTGGTATCATTCAGGTTCTCGATACGCCTGGAGGAATGTTCCACCTGGCCGTGGAGCCGGGAGGTGCCTTCATTGAGCTGCTTGATGGAAGTGGCAATGGTCTTAAGGCTGTTATCGATAAGTTCCTTCTTTTGGTTCAGTTGCTGGCCCGAGCTGTCTTCAAGTTTTCTGAATTCGTTGCGAGCCAAATCAAGAAACTGGTTTTGATTGTCGGTAAGGGCTTGGCGGGAGAGGTTGCCGAAGGCCTCTTCCAGCTCAGTCTCCATGCGCTGACGTTCTTCAATTTCTTTCTGTTTTATTTGCCAAATTACAAAAGCACCTGCAGCAAATCCGGCAACAAACAAAATGATGGGTAAAGCCACCTCCACGCACCAAGATTCCGGCGGGGCAGGGTAAAAGGCAAGGCAATAGGATGGGGGTTATTTGCCTTGGCTGACGCGAATTAGGAATATCTGGCGGGTTTTATTGTCGGCAAGGCCGGGAACTAAAATCGCATCGTTAGTTCGGTTCCAGCGTGGGGCAGGGTCAATGCGGATATCGCCTGAGTAGGAACCTTTATTCAGGCCCTTGCTGCGACCAAAAGCTCCATCGTTTTTGCGGTATATGGCATAAAATTTTTTGTTGTCCTTCTTGTAGCCATTAACAAACATCTGGCCGTTAGGTGAGAGGGAAATGTCACCTTCAGGCTTGGGGAACAATTTTGGGGATCCGATTTTCCCAACAATCTGCTTTGAGTCTACATTATAGAAAATTTGATCCTTAGCCTTTCTGCCGATTAAGACATTGCCTAGATCACATTCAGGATGACCGCCAATATGTCTTGAGTGCAGGGTTAGGTTGCTGCCATCAGTGTGGATGGAGCAGGGGATATTGATTTTTCACCGTCTTTGCTGCCCCAACCTGCACGAACGAAAAAATAGAGGCGCGCCCCTTCCCGATTAAGCAGGGTGTGATTAACAAATAGACCGGCGTGCTTTAGTTTCGGATTTTGCTTCAGGAGAAGCTGGTGGAGGTCACGGTAAGAGGACAAAAGCGTCATTTTGCCGGTTTGAATATCCACCTTGAATACTCCATCGTTTGCCGGGGCAATTTCTCCCTTGGACCAATCGAGAGCTTCGGGATAACCGGTCACCAGCCTGAGGCGGGCAAGTCGGCCGTAATTAAGGCCCATAAAAAAAGTGCCATCGGCGCTCACGCCCCCATTTCCAACGGGGGCATCTTCAAAACGGTATTCACGGATTTGTTTTTTTGTCTTTAGATCGTAGAGTGCAGTGAAAACTTTGCCGGTATTTAGGTCTCGGTCATTGAAGAAAAACTGGGTTTCGGCATGCTTTGGATGCCAATAAAACATAGTGCCTTGCTGGGGGTTCCATCCGTGGGTTTTATCGAGACGAACAATTTGATTTTGTTTTTGAGTGTCGATTAGGCAAACGGTAGCTGCTTCATCAGGCTTGGGCATCCGGTCTATGCGGTCAATTTCAAGGCATAGAATATATCGACCACTGGCATTCCAGGGAATGGTTTGGCACTGGCCAATGTAGTCAAAAAAGTGATGCTTGTTCCCGGAAGTTAGCTGTTGTGTTTTAAGTGTGAAATCCAATGTTTGCGCCCCACCTGGCACAATTGAAATAACCAGTGATCCCAAAAGGGCGGTTAGAGTCTTCATTGGGGGAATCTAATCACCGCGGAGATAATGGCTGGGGCTGAGCCATTTAAGGAAGTTGGAAAGCCTTTGGGTATTATCATGCTGCTTTTCTTCGGTGCCTGCCCCCTGAACGCCCTCAAGGACTTCGTCCATGAATTGTTGACCTGCTTTGTCTCTTGCCTCTTTGGTTGGAAATGATTCGCGTATCTGGGTCAGTTCTCCGGCATCAAGCCATACGCCGCCGCATTTGAGGCATTCATCTATCTCGATACTACGGTTAACACTGTAGAAACGTCGCATCATGACAACCTCCGGGTCACGAGGGCAATTGAGTCTTTTTTCAAAATCGATACTATCGCTTGAGTATTCTGCTAGCATGTCAACGAGTTTCTCTCCCGCGGACTCCTTTGCTTCATCAAATTTTAGCAGCTCATAGCCGTCGAGCCAGAGACCGCCACACGCTTCGGAAATATCGACCTTTGTCCCATCAACATCGATTTCCTTGAGCACTGTTCCTGTTCTTGGGCATTTCATGTGGGTAAAAATACTGTATTTTCATCACTTTACCAGAGTCTATTTTGAAATCATTTTTATCAATTTATCTTTTCGAAATTATCAAATCTATGAAAGTGATTTTCCTTTTCCTGTTTTGCTATTTTTTGCCAAGAGCTCCATTGATTCTTGCGCCGTAACCTACAAATCCTGCATATTCCTCCGTATACGACCCCGCGGAGAGGTGGCGGAGTGGTCGAACGCGCTAGTTTGCTAAACTGGTTTACTCGTAAAGGGTAACGAGGGTTCGAATCCCTCCCTCTCCGCCATTTCTTTTCATGTCCGCCGACACCATTAAGGTTCTGGTTGCCCAATCCGATGGACTGGTTCTTACAGAGTTCATGCTGGGCGACGGGGTTTACCTGATTGGGGCTGGTTCAAGCTGCCAGATTCAAGTTGGCTCCATTGCCTCAGAGCATGCCAGGTTGGAGGTGAATGGGGCTCAGATGTCTATTGAGGATGTGGGTGGGTCTACTGCTGGTGGCGTCTATTTGGATGGGGCTGCAATACTGGGTAAATTACAGATTTATTCTGGTCAAACCATTCAGGTGGCAGACCGGTGGCTGCAATTGCAGTCGGTTTCGACCATTCTTTCTGGAGAAAGCAAACTTCTAGACGGGCGATACCAGCTCATACGTCAACTCGGGCGTGGTGGGCGCGGAGAGGTGTGGTTGGTGATGGACCGGCAAGTGAATCAGAAAGTTGCAGTCAAGCGACTTCCCGCTGAGCTGACGGGTGATGCGGTGGCTCTGAATGATCTGCTGCGGGAGATCGAAAAATGCAGACACCTAGATCACCCTAATATCATACGGATGTTTGATTTGGTTCAGCCTAGCGGGGAGCCGCCTTTTCTAACACTGGAATATATCGATGGTCAGGATTTGGCTTCAATGCGACTTGAGCAAACGAGTCAACTATTTAAGTGGAGCAACCTGCGACCATTAATGACTCAGTTGTGCGACGCACTCGAATATGCGCATCGAAGTAGAATTGTGCACCGCGACCTTAAGCCGGCCAATATGCTGGTGGATCAGTCCGGCAACCTGAAACTGGCTGATTTTGGAATCGCGGCCACCATGGCAGAGAGTTTAAGCCGTTCTTCGTTGCAGGGAAGTATCAGTGGCACCTCAGTCTATATGAGCCCACAGCAAATGAAAGGCGAGTTGCCTCGGGCCAGTGATGATCTTTATGCCTTGGGCTCCACTTTTTATGAGCTCTTAACCAGCCGGACGCCTTTCTATTCCGGTGATATCACCCATCAGGTTTTGAATGAAGAACCCAAGCCGCTTTCCGATAGATTGGTTGAGCTCGGGCTTCAAAATGAGGTTCCCGACGCGGTTTGCGCGATGATAATGGCCTGCTTGGCCAAGGATCCGGCGCGGAGGCCATCCAGTGCCGTGGCGGTGGAAGAGTGGATTAGTGGAGGGACCACCGTACACGTGGTGCCGCCCACACTGCCCCCGGAACCGGGGGCCTTGGGTGATTGCCCATCAGGCACACCTCCATCTTCGCTGCCAACCGAGCCTGTAAACGTACAGGCCCAAACCGTACACCAAAAAGTGTCTGCAGCTTGGGTGCCCATTGAGTCACGCGATAATCCGTGGTATCAGGGGTACATGTATTTAAGTGCTTTATTGGCCTTGGGGCTGGTTGCAAATATGAAATTGGATTTCCTTGGGATCGAATCCTTGAGGTTTTCAACGCGGCCAGAGTTGATAAAAGCCGTTATTGTGGTATTGATAGCCTGGATGATCCTTTCTTTAATCGGACAGTATCTCATTAAGCCCAAAAGATTCTTTTGCGGGGAATGCAGCGGAAGGCTCAAGAATGACAAAAAAGGGCATTGTCCGCATTGCGAGGCCGAGCTCAGCTGAATATTGCAAGGCAACGAAGAGAAGGGTAGTTTTCCCAAATGAACCTGCGTGCATTAATGTTATCTTGTTTTACCCTTCTGCTACTGGGTGGTTGCTCAACCTTTAACCGTGATTGGAAAGAGGCGGCTCAGGTGTCCGCACAGGGGGTTGAGGGTCGGTGGATTGGCGATTGGCACAGCGACTTTAACCAGCATGAAGGGCCCTTGCGTTGCCTGATAACAAAAAAGGACGGAAACATTTATTACACCCGTTTTCACGCAAAATATTCGTCGGGCTTTTTAACGATTGGTTACTCCTACGACATGGATATGACCATTTCCAAACACGGCGAGTCATACACATTTAAGGGTGAGGCAGATTTGGGTTGGATGGCTGGGGGAGTTTACTGGTATGACGGAAACGGAACTACTGCCAGGATAGATATGAATTACCGTGCTACAAAGGATTTTGGCACCTTTAAACTGCAGCGCCCGAAAAATATTAAGTAATGGATAACAAAGGAAACAGTGAAGAGGAGAGGTGGTATTGTGGGATAACTCAATACCAGTGGTTGGTGCTGACGATTGCCTCGCTCGGGTGGGTCTTTGATATTTACGAAGGTCAGATATTCGTGGCCACTATGCGTGATTCCATGCCCGATCTATTGGATGCCTTTTCGGATGACGATGTGGTCAAGCAATGGAACGACCGTGCATTCGGATTTTTCCTCTTGGGTGGAGCATTCGGCGGCGTGCTCTTTGGGATGTTGAGTGATCGTATTGGACGGGCAAAGACGATGGTTTACACTATTTTGTTTTACTCAATGTTTACTGCGCTCAGTGCGTTTTCACAGGAGGCATGGCAATTGGCAGCCTTGCGTTTTTTGGTTGCGATGGGCGTTGGAGGTGAATGGGCGGTAGCCAGTGCGATGGTTGCAGAGGTGATGCCGGCCCGGTCGCGGCCGGTGACTAGTTCTATTTTTCACGCCTCAAGCGTATTTGGAACCCTGTTGGCCGTGGGTGCGATATGGCTTTTAGTTAATTACGTGCCCTTGGACCGTTGGGGAGTAGATGCCTGGCGGGCCGCGTTTGTCCTCGGTATTTTGCCGGCGCTGCTGACGTTATGGATACGGTGGAAGCTGCGCGAGCCGAAGAGCTGGACTGCGGCTAAGGATCGTGCTGAATCAGGCGATGGTCAACCAACCGGTCGTGTTCGGGAACTGTTCTCTCCAGCTTATTTGCGAAACACAGCCATTGGCGTAACTCTTGCAACCATAGGATTGGTGACATTTTGGGGTGGGCACATTTACGGCAAAAACGCTCTGTTAAGATCAGAGCAAAACAAGGCTTTAGCTGCAGAAAAATTCGTCACAATAATCCCGAGTAAGAAGGATGCTCCTAGTGATTGGGAAACATTTGTCCAGCATCAGATCGATTTTCTGAATTCAAAAATTACCTTAATCAAAGATGCAAAAATATCAGACGATGGCAGCAGGAAGATGCTTGAAAGGGCGGAGGCTCGGCTGAATGGAGTTAAGTCGGGGGATAATCAAGTTCAATCGAAAGCTATACAAAAAACTTATGATTGGATGAAGAGGGATGTTTTTGAGAGGCATAAATCAACAATTAAGAATGCTGAAATGACAAGCATGGCACTCAATACCGTTGGGGCCGGTTTGGGGCTAGTTCTATTTGGGAGTATTTCCACTCGGCTGGGTCGCAAGGGGGCCTTCGTGCTATACCACGCGATGGCTTTTGTGATGATGTTGGTGATGTTCAAATGGTTGTTGCCGAATAATGCATCTGAAACTGTATTGAAAATATGTTTGCCGGTGTTTGGTTTCTTTACAGTGGGTATGCATGCCGGCTATGCAGTTTATTTTCCTGAATTATATCCCACACGCCTCCGGGGGACTGGGGCGGGATTTTGCTTTAATATGGGACGACTTGGTACCGCGGCAGCATTTTTTGGATTCGGGGCAATGGCAAGTCCGCTAAGTCAGGAGGTCAAGGCCATGTGGCTGGCTCCGCTTTTTTTGTTGGGCGTGGTAGTTGTGCTCTTTGCTAGGGAAACACGTGGCGAAGATTTGCCTGAATAAATCAGTCGAGTGTAAAGCCTTCTAGGGGAAATTGGGTTGTCCTCATCTCATGCGATCCATTGGCGCGGGTTAGTTCGTACATGAAGAGAATATCATCGCCATGAGGTTGGGCGTCAATATAGCGCAAAGATCCGGTCGCGTGCGGGCTGGTGATGCAGGGTCCTTCCGGGCTTAGGATGATCCAGTCTTTCAGGTCAGTCGATACAGCCAGGCCGGTGCGTTCCTCATAGTTTTGATGATGTCCTTCGCTGCCATCATAAAAGGCATAATATTTTCCATTAAGCGGCAGCACGCTGTTAAT
Source organism: uncultured Verrucomicrobiota bacterium (assembly GCA_964616045.1). Classification (GTDB taxonomy): domain Bacteria; phylum Verrucomicrobiota; class Verrucomicrobiia; order Limisphaerales; family UBA1100; genus UBA1100. Next base: position 63,667 of record CAZTTU010000002.1, read on the forward strand.
GCGCCGGCAATACTTATCCCAGGCCGTGTCACCTTCGGGTTTCAGGATAACCCCCTGCCAATCCCAGTTATCTAGGTCAGTGGAGGTCGCCAGTGCCGTGGCACTAACGCATTCGCCGGTATTAAAAATATCAAGGGTATCGTGGGAGCTGTCCTTGGTGGCCGATGTGTCAATTGCGACACTTAAAAACAACGAATATTTTCCATCCTCCTCCAGTATCCACGGGTCTTTCACCCCTTCGAGGCCAAGGTCAGTTGCAGTGAAGAGACGCTGGGTATTGTCGGGGTTAAGTTCTCCGATACTCGGGGCCTTGTTAATGGTGGTGCACCAGCGACCATCTTCAGGGGCAACATAACTTGTGAAATAACGGAACTGACCGTCCTGTCCGCGCTTGAGCATGCTTTTTTCAATCGAGGCGGAATTATAGGCATCCTTGTGAACTGACCAGATATCTTCAAAGGTTTCAAAATCGGTGGTCCTGGCGATACGGGATTCACCGCCCCGATCAGGCTCCACTCCGCGGGGACGGCGGATGCGGTAGCAAATGTAGGCGGCCTGATCGGCTTCATCCCATACCCAGCCCGGCGCGCCCGCCCAGTAGCCTTGTTCATCGCCAACAGGTTCGCGGACAATGGCGCCATTGATAAGTTCTTCAGTGATTGGGTGTGTGCTCATTTAGTTAATTGTGACTATCTGTTTTTCCCGGATCGATTCCTCAGCAGCAATTGCCAGTAATGTGCCATCTATCGTATTTTCCACTGATGTCAATGGCTGCACTCCACTGCGTGCGGCTTTGATAAATGCCGTATGCATTTCGGCAAAGCCTAAATGTCCGCCCCAACCAATGCCGCGTTTTGCCTTTACCGAAATAATTCTTGGTTCTCCCTTACGTTTACCCTTTTCCCAGAGAAGCAACTTCAGATTGTCCAGATCGGTTTGCAGCACACCTTCAGAACCCACAACCCCCATCTCCAAGGTCTCTTTGGGTGGTTCATGGGCAAAGAGACTCAGGTGAAGTGTGCCCTTGGCTTCGTTGGCGTATTGCCAGCTGGCAGTAGCGTGGTCGTGCACCTGATTTGGGCCAGGGATTACCCGGTTAATGGCGTTGCTTCCAAAAGCACTCACACGTTCGGGTTTTGAATTAAGCCACCAGTTCATCAGGTCGAAGTGATGGCAGTTTTTGTCCACCAGACAGCCGCCGCTTTTGCGCCGGTCCTGAATCCAATTACGACTCTTGGGTTGAAAGGGCCCCCTGAACTCCTTGCACCATGCCATCTGGGGAACTCCCACTGACCCCTTTTCAATTAACTGCTTTATCTTGGCGAAGTAGGCCGAATAACGCAGTTCATGGCCAATCATCAGGATCCGGTCACTTTTCTGCGAGGCCCTTAACAGAGTGCGGCATTCGATCGGGGTAATACCCACCGGTTTCTCCAGGAAAACGTGTTTGCCCTCCTTGATGGCTTCAAGAGCCAGGGGGACGTGGGTGTGGTTGGGCGAGGAGATTATCACCGCATCCAGGTCGGACTTGATGAGGCTGGATTCGTTCTTATGGAGAATTGCCTCAGGCGCAACCTTCTGTGCGCGTCGAATCCTCTCGGTGTTGGTTGCACAAAATGCAACGGCTTTGGCTTGTTTGGAGCATTGCTGGTGGAATATTTCCAGGTGGCTGTAGCCCATCGCGCCCGCCCCAATGAAGCCCATGCGGATCTTGTTGGCCATGAGGCGACTTTGCCCTAGAGGGCAGGGTCTATTCAAGCCTGCCTTCCCAATAGATTGTCATTGAGTTGAAGGTTGTGAGGCCGTTTTCTTTGGTCATGCCGTTTGTAACGCATCTGGAATGCGCAAATTGTCAAAGTGAATATCCCGCAGGCGAAGTTCACGGTTTGTGCGCCAAGTGCAGCCGTCCCCTTTGGGTTCGCTATGACTTGGAGTTGATAAAAAAAGAATTCCCTCAAAAAACTCTTTTCGGTCGACCGCCCACCTTGTGGAGGTATCTTGAATTGTTGCCCTTGGAGAATCCTGCAAACATAGTTTCATTGACCGAGACGATTACACCCATTTTGCCAGCTAACCGCTTGGGTGCTGAGTTCGGTCTGGAAAACCTATTGATCAAGGACGAAAGTCGATTGCCGACTGGTAGTTTCAAGGCGCGTGGGATGGCGATGGCAGTAACCATGGCAAAAGAACTGGGCCTCAAGCGTCTCGCTGCCCCGACTGCTGGTAACGCGGGGGGGGGGTTGGCGGCCTATGCGGCCCGGGCTGGCATCGAAAGCTGGGTGTTTATGCCAGAGGACACGCCGATCATTAACCAGAAGGAATGCCTGCTTTATGGGGCAAATGTTTATGCGGTGGACGGATTAATAGATGATTGCGGGAAACTCGTTCGTGAAGGGATGAGTGAATTGGGTTGGTTCGATGTATCGACACTTAAGGAGCCCTACCGGATTGAGGGCAAGAAAACAATGGGGCTGGAATTGGCCGAGCAATTTGACTGGGAACTGCCTGATTGGATATTGTACCCAACCGGCGGAGGGACTGGGCTGATTGGAATGTGGAAGGCCTTTGGTGAATTAGAGGCACTGGGTTGGCTCAAGGACAAGAAGCGGCCGAAAATGATCGCCTGCCAAAGCGACGGTTGCGCGCCAATTGTGAATGCATTCAAGGCCGGGAGTCGGCACGCTAAACGAGTTTGTGACGCGCAAACTATTGCCAGTGGATTGCGAGTGCCACAGGCAGTCGGAGATTTTATGATTCTGGAGGCTGTGCGAGAAAGTGATGGCGCGGCCATTGCCGCACTGGAACATGAGATCCCAAAATGGATGAGGCTTGCCAACACCATGGAGGGCATTGCCCTGTGCCCAGAGACGGCCGTATGCTTGGGCGTTCTTGATCAATTGACAGGGCAAGGGAGGGTGAAGCCCAAGGATCGTGTGCTTATCTTTAATACTGGCGCAGCTCACAAATATCCCGAAGCCGTAACGATGGAATTACCCGGGATTAATCTTGATCAGCCGATTGACTGGAAGGCGCTGGCGCATCCTTCGGTCTGAGCTGGGGGAAAAGGATCACGTCACGGATACTTTCCTGACCCAGAAGCATAATGCAAAGCCGGTCAATCCCGATGCCAATTCCACCTGCAGGAGGCATGCCATGTTCCAAGGCAACCAGAAAATCCTCATCGAGTTTCTGCTGTTCACCGCCGGCCTGGTGCTGGAGTCGTTCTCGCTGCTCAATGGGATCATTCTGTTCCGTGTATGCCGGGGCAATTTCTTGACCATTGATGCAGCACTCAAAAACCTCCACACAATCCGCATCATCAGGTGAAAGCTTAGCCAACGGCACCAGCTCTTTTGGCAGATGTGTGACAAAGGTTGGCTGAATCAGGTTGGGCTCAACCATTTTCTCAAAGACGGCATTGGTTACTTCGAAATCTTCACAGCTACCTTCAATTTCACCTTCCAGCTTCAGTTCTTCAATCGCGCGCCGATGCCTTTCCTTAGGTTCCACGTCAAACCAATCCGCACCTGCCACCTCCCTTATTAAATCCTTGTATTTCACTCGGCGCCAATCCGGGGTGAGATCGATGGTCTGGACGACATTACCCTCGGCGTCTTCCTGCTTGATAATCAGCGTTCCCAGTACTTTTTCCGACACGTGGCAAATGAGCGACTGACACAACTCCATCATCGTCTCGTAATCGCCATAGGCCTGATACGCCTCAAGCATCGTGAATTCCGGATTATGGCGGCGTGAGATGCCCTCATTTCGAAAGATACGTCCCATTTCGAACACACGGTCCATGCCGCCCACAAGTAGTCGCTTTAGGGACAATTCCAATGCGATACGCAAATAGAAATCGCGCCCAAATGCATTATGGTGCGTAACAAAAGGACGCGCTGCTGCCCCGCCGGGAATGGCCTGCATCATTGGCGTTTCCACCTCTATAAATCCGCGATCATCCATGAAATTGCGTATCTCACGCAATATAGCGCTGCGCTGAAACATGGTCTGCCGCACATCATCATTGGATATAAGATCCAGGTAGCGCTGGCGGTATCTGGTTTCCGTATCGGCCAATCCGTGCCATTTTTCAGGAGGAGGTCGAAGTGCTTTACCCAGAACCGTGAATTTGGTGACCTTAACACTGATCTCACCGGTCTTGGTGGTGAACAAGACACCACTCGCCCCTACAAAATCTGCAATATCAAGGCTCTTGAAAACCATAAAGGGTTCATCACCCAGATCGTTCTTTCGAATAAAGAGCTGAACGGTTCCGCTCGAATCTTTGATGTGTGCAAAGATGGTCTTGCCCATCACCCGTTGTGACACCAACCGACCGGCTACAGAAACTGCACGTTCCTCCTCATAATTCTCCTTCACCGCACCACAGCTCTCACTGGGTGTAAACACGTTATGAAAGGGATCTATCCCGGCGGCACGTAAATCGCCAAGCTTGGAACGGCGTTGCTCTATAAGCTTATTCGTGTCATCCATGAACGCGTCAATGAAACGGATTGACAAGACAAGTGCAACTCTTTGTGGTGAAAATATGTTCGCCCAGCCTCCGTATCCATGAAATGTTCATTGGCCTGCTTATTATTACATCAAAACCCTTGCAGGATGACCATTATCAGTGCGCCTACGGCTAACGCGCCGATGATCGTTATGGCAATGATGTAAATTTTCACCCAATTGGATTTCTTCGTTTTAAATGCTGAGCTTGAATCGTCACTAGAACCGAAATCATCGGGAGTAATAGCCTTAGGCGTGTTGCTGATGACCGCTGTTTCGCGTTTCATGGTTTCCACCACTGATGGGTCATCAACCAATTGCAGATGAATGCCCGGGTTAATACCTAGCTGAAGGATATGTCCAGGAGATAGGGCGACAGGTTCCGCGATGGGTTGTTCGTTCACAAAGGTCCCATTTTGTGAGCCTAAATCCTGATAAACTATTAGCCCTTCAGAAATGGTGAATTGTCCATGCTGTGCAGAAACTGTAAGGTCTTGCACAAGAATTTCGGACCCTTCAGCGGATCCGACTGTGTGCATTCCTTGAGTCAATTCAAAGGGGCCGCCTTGCACCCCCTCGGTAATAATGTAGAGTAGCGTCGCCATGCCCTTAACATGCCGCCTACCTTTCGGTTGGGTATTAACTATAATACTAGCTTATTCAGTGATGTCAAGGTCTACGCTTGCGTAATATTTTCACGGAAAAGAGTGAAAAGAGACTGTGAATCATGTGGGCCGGGCGACGCTTCCGGATGATATTGCACGCTGAATATCGGTTTAGAGCGGTGGCGAAGACCTTCAATTGTTTGGTCGTTTAAGTTAATCCTGTCAACCTGGATTTCGCTTGGAATACTTTCAGTTTTGATCGCGAAACCATGGTTTTGCGCTGTGATTTCGATCCGGTTGCTATTCAAATCCTTAACAGGATGATTCGCTCCTCGATGACCAAACTTTAGCTTAAAAGTTTTTGCCCCCAACGCCTGCCCTAATATTTGGTGGCCAAGGCAAATGCCAAAAATTGGTAGGCCATGATCAATCAGTGCCTTTACATTCTTTACTGCGTAATGCAGTGCACTTGGATCGCCGGGGCCATTGGAAAGAAACAACCCAGCTGGTTTATAGCTCAGCACTTCGTCAACATTTGTGTGGGCGGGCACAACCCGTACACGGAATCCGTGTCTTCTGAGGCAACGCAGAATATTGTACTTCACGCCAAAATCGAACGCGACAATTGGTATATCAGCTGGGGGTAACGGAGTGGGAGTGGGCAAAGGTTTATCACCCTGCGGCAAAATGAATTCGTCACTAGGCTGATCGTGATCATTCCATTCAAAACTTTTGTGGTGGGTCACTTTTTTCGCGTAATCAAGGCCAACCAACCCCGGCCAGTCAGTAGCTTGTTTTTTAGCTTCACGATCGGAAATGCCTCCGGAGCTAATTACGCCGTTCATAGCACCACGCACACGAAGTTTTTTGGTCAATGCTCGAGTATCGACGCCTTCAATTCCCGGAATTTTGTTCTGTTTCAGGTAATCACTTAGGGGCTCTCGGGCTCGCCAGCTACTCGTCACGGGGGAAAGTTCGTGCACCACAAAACCTGACACGTGCGGTTGATACGATTCAATGTCCTCTGGGTTTACCCCGTAGTTTCCAATTTCCGGGTAAGTCATCGTCACAATCTGTCCTTTATAGGATGGGTCTGTGAGTATCTCCTGATAGCCAGTAATGGAAGTGTTGAAGCACACCTCGCCGCAGGCTGTGGTGGAGGCGCCAAAACTTTTGCCGCGGTAAATGGTGCCGTCTTCGAGAGCGAGAATTGCCATGATCGGTCGTGAAACCGGCAGATACTAGAAGTCGATGGGCCAGGGGTCAAGTGGACACAAAAAAAGGCGTGCCACAGTTATTGGTGAGCCCGGTGAATAACCCAGCTCGCGTGTAGAGGCTACGGTTACTTAGCGTCTTCAAGCATCTTGATGTAACCCTCAACAGATGTTCTGCCAAAGCCCACCTTTTTCATGATTTCTTTTCCTGAGGCGTCCAAAAGGAATACGGTTGGGTAGCCGCGAATACCAAATTTTTTCGCTTGAGCCTTGTTGTAGGCGATTTGCTCCTTGGTCAGTTTGCTCTTGTTCCGCGGGAAGTCCAATTCTACCAGCACGAGGTTCTCTTTGGCGTAGGCCTTAAACTTGTCGGTATTGAATACGTTCTTTTTTAAAGCCTTGCACGGAGGGCACCAGTCCGAACCGGTGAATTCCACTAGGATCATTCTTTTTTCGCCTTTGGCTTGTTCCTTGGCTTTTTCGATGTTTGTCAGCCAACCCTCTCCGGCGGTGAGGGCGGGGCTTAATCCGATTAGAATTGTCAGTGCGATTAGATTTTTCATTATATTGATAGGTTTATTGAGGTTTAGGCGATCATTTGGTCGGTCTGCCACACGATTTTTCCGTTTATTATGGTGCACGCTGGTCTGCCTTTGAGCGTCCAGCCATTAAAGGGGGTGTTGGAGCTTTTGCTGGGGCTTAAATTTACATCGAAAACCCACTCGGCATCGGGATCAAAAACCGTTACATCTGCATCTGTTCCTTCGGTTAATGTTCCCTTGGGAAGGTTGAGTAGTGTGGCCGGGTTGATGGTGTATTTGGAGATTAAATCACTAAGGGCTAGATGTTGAGTGTGGTAGAGTTGTGTTAATGATAGCGCCAGTTCCGTTTCCAGTCCGGTGATCCCAAAGGGGGCGTAGTCAAACTCCACATCCTTCTCATGAGCGCAGTGTGGGGCGTGGTCACTGGCCAGGATTTCCAGCGTACCATCGGCAAGGCCCTCAATCACTGCAGTTCGATCTTCGGCGGAGCGAAGGGGTGGGTTCATCTTGAAATGCGTATCAAAGGATGGCCATTGGGTTCTTTGGGATTCCTGCTGGAGTCCCTTTCCGTCCTCTGCCCAGAAATGTTCGCTTCCCCCAAGAGCCGCATCGGTAAGGGTGAAATGATGGGGGCACGCCTCGCCCGAGATGGAAATGCCGTTGGCTTTTGCTCGCCGGATGAGTTCGACAGATTTCGCGCTGCTAACGTGTTGGCAATGAACATGGGTTCCAGTTAGTTCAGCCAATTCAATATTGCGTGCCACAATCAGGTTTTCCCCAGAGGCCGGCCAGCCCTTTAGCCCGAGATTGGTGCTCCAGTAGCCTTCATGCATTACCCCATCAGTTACCATTGAGTAATCCTGACAGTGGTCCATTACCGGCAAGTCAAACATTCCGGCATATTCCAGGGCTCTACGCATGAGTTCGTTATTCTGCACGCAGTGACCATCATCAGTGATGGCAACCACACCGGCATCCTTGAGCGACCCGATGGGAGCTAGTTCTTCCCCAGCAATTCCGGCGGTGATTGCCCCGGCAATATATACATTAACTTTAGCCTCACGTCGGACCTTATCCTGGATCAACTTGACGGTGGAGGGCGTGTCGATGGCAGGCAAAGTGTTTGGCATGCAGACCACGGAGGTGAACCCACCCATGGCCGCCGCCGCCGAGCCGGTGGCCATATTTTCTTTGGCTGTTTGACCTGGCTCACGAAAATGGACATGGAGGTCTATTAAGCCTGGGCAAACGACTTTACCTTTGCAATCGGTGGAATGGACATCAAGTGGAGTTTCTAGGCCTAAGCCCACGGCTTCAATCTTGCCATCACAAAGGAGAACATCAGCGGTCTCGTCACGGTCATTGGCGGGGTCAATTACACGCCCACCTTGCAAGAGCACAGAACTCATCGCGCGAGAACATACATCTTGTTCAGTTGGTAACGCAAGCGAACAGGTTACGGTTCGCATTAGCCCTGATCTCCCCCTGATGGAATTTTGAAGCAAGTGAGTGTGCCGGGGGATTGAAGCCATCAATTGCTCCACAAATATTATCAATGTGTCTTCTGTCAGGTGATTGTGCTAGGTTTAGTCATGAAAAATAAATTAACGGGGTTTTTGATGACGACAGTTTGCCTGTATATTCCTTTGGTCGGGGTGGTCAAGGATGATTCGTTGGCTCCATCACAATGGGACCTAAAGACACTAAAAGCATTCTCAGATAAAGGTATTGCCAAGGCCCAGAACGAACTTGGTTTGAGGTATTACCGTAACATTATCCTTGAGCAGGACTTTGCGGAAGCGATGAAATGGTTTCTCAAAGCCGCTGTGCAGGGACATGCCGATGCGCAATTCAACCTTGGGTATATGTATCACGCGGGACAAGGTGCCAATCAGGATTTCAAGGCAGCATTAAAGTTGTTTCGCCAAGCTGCCGATTCTGGGCATGCCGATGCACAGGTTAGCCTTGGGTTGATGTATGCCGAAGGCGAAGAAGTAAATCAGAGTTTCTTGGAAGCATTGAAATGGTTTCGCAAAGCTGCAGCAGAGGGACATGCCGATGCGCAATATAACCTTGGGTTGATGTATGATAAGGGCAAAGGCGTAGAGAGAAATTTCGGAGAGGCGGTGAAGTGGTATCGCAAGGCCGCCAAAACGGGGCATCCCGATGCGCAACTAAATCTTGGAGCATTGTATTCCGGGGGGCATGGCGTGAAGAAGGATTTCAGGGAAGCAGCAAAGTGGTTTCGCAAGGCTGCCGAACAGAGGAATGTCAGGGCACAGCTGAACCTTGGGCATATGTATCGATCAGGCGATGGGCTAAAGCAAAGCCATGAAGAAGCCCTCAAATGGTTTCGTGAAGCTGCTAAACAGGGGAGCGCCGAAGCGCAATACAATATTGCAAGCGCGTATGCTAATAGCTTGGGTGTGGAGCAGGATAATGTGCATGCTGCAAGGTGGTTGGGATTAGCAGCCAAACAGGGATTTGGAATGGCTCAGTTCCAGCTTGCCGCAGCATATGTTGCCGGCAGGGGGGTGGAGAAGGATCTAAAAAAGGCAGTTTCGTGGAATTACAAAGCTGCTCAACAGGGCAATGCTGAAGCCCAATTTAGCCTTGGGGGGATGTACTATGACGGTAAAGGTGTGAGGAGGGATGAGAAGAAATCTGCAAAGTGGACACTCAAGGCTGCTGAACAAGGTCACCCCGGTGCACAACAAAATCTAGGGATTGCATATTTGAATGGCGTTGGGGTTGGCCTGGATGTATTGAAAGCTGCAAGTTGGTTTCAGAAGGCGGCACATCAAGGCAAGGCTGATTCACAAAATAACTTGGGAATAATGTATTTCGAAGGCAGGGGGGTGGAGAAGAATTTCAAGGAAGCAGAAGGGTGGTATCGTAAAGCCGCTCAGCAAGGGCATGTCGATGCACAATCCAACCTTGGTCTCATGTATGATAATGGTGATGGAGTGAAAGTGGACTATGAGGAAGCAGTAAAGTGGTACCGTCAGGCGGCGATTAAGGATCATGCTGATGCGCAATTTCGTCTTGGCATGAAATACGGCAAGGGGCAGGGCGTGGAGCAAGATCAAAAAGAGGCAGTGAAATGGTTTCGGAAAGCTGCTGAACAAGGAAATGTTGGTGCGCAATATAGCCTTGGGTACGGATATATTATTGGAAGAGGAGTGAAGCAGGACTTTCAGGAAGCTGAAAAGTGGTGGCGCAAAGCTGCCGCAAAGGGAAACGTTCTGGCGCAATATATGCTAGGATGGTTGTACGCTCGGGGCGAGAAGCGCGTGGAGCAGGACCAACAAGAGGCGGTAAAGTGGTTTCGGAAGGCTGCTGAACAAGGGAACGCTAACGCTCAACAAGCCCTTGGAGTGATGTATGGCGGTGGCGAAGGAGTGGAACAGGATATTAATCAATCGATGAGATGGCATCGCAAAGCCGCCATGCAGGGCTTGGTCAGTGCCCAATATAGTCTTGGCCAAATATATTGGAACGGCATCGGTGTCGCCAAGAATCTGCCAGAGGCATACGCTTGGTTTCATATTGCAGCAATAAAGGGTTCCATAGTAGCCGGGAAAACTAAAAGCCGCATCGCCAAAAAAATGACTGCCGATGAAATATTCGCTGGTTTCGAAATAGCCAAGAAGCTTCGCAACATGATCGATGCAAATGCTAGGGGAAATCCGAATTGAAACTCGAAAAACTCTTCATTATCATTATTTTTTCTCTTCTTGGATATTTTACTGCAAAGCTTCTAAGGGCATTTCTTGGAATGTAGATTTGCAATCGTTTTCAGATCAAAGCTGATAAAGATTTTTTTACAGCAATTATCCTATCAGTGTTTTTTTGTTTGGCGGTTGTGATATGCCCGTTGTTGCGTTGATGGGAGTTTTTGGGTCAAGGATGCCGTGATGCCTGAGAGTGGAATGGGGGAAAGACTGACTTCTTCCATTGCGCCGTACTCATTGACAACAGAGGCGAACCGGCTAGAGTGCCGTCTTTCGCGGGTGTCGTATAATGGTATTACTCCAGCCTTCCAAGCTGATAACGCGGGT
>CAZTTU010000003.1:0-17874 GCA_964616045.1 uncultured Verrucomicrobiota bacterium
TTGAGCCCATTACTTTTCTAGACACGCCCGGGCACGCAGCCTTCAGTGCTATGCGCGCGCGAGGGGCAAATGTTACTGACCTCATCGTACTGGTGGTTGCCGCCAACGATGGCGTAATGCCACAAACCATCGAATGTATAAACCATGCTAAGGCTTCAGGCGCCTCAATCATTGTGGCAGTCAACAAATGCGATCAACCGGCGGCAAACCCCATGCGTGTGCGTGAGCAGCTCAGCGAACACGGTCTTGCTGCGGAGGATTGGGGTGGCGACACATTATACGTTGATGTGTCTGCCTTGAAGGGCGATGGCATTGAAAAGCTGCTGGATGCAATCCTGCTGCAAGCAGAATTGCAGGAATTGAAAGCCAATCCTGAACGACGAGCGGTGGGCAACGTAGTTGAGTCTGGCATGGAACAAGGCGGCCCAACCGCCACCGTGCTCGTGCGCAAAGGTACCCTCAAGGTAGGCGATATTGTTATTTGTGGCCAGTTTTATGGCAAGGTGCGCGCGTTAATAGATGAAGAGGGCAAACGCATGAAACAAGCAGGACCATCTTACGCCCTAAAACTGCTTGGGCTAAACGGGGTTCCGGAGGCCGGCGATGAATTCAACGCGGTTGACAACGAGAAAATGGCACGGGATCTCGCGGAAGAACGAGGTGATGCCGCGCACATGGAGAAACTTGAGGGGCGCGCAGCAGGTGTAACCTTGGAGAATATTTTTGATTCAATTGATGCGGCTTCCGCCAAGATCCTAAAAGTGATTGTAAAGACCGACACGCAAGGTTCCTGTGAAGCGATTGTGGAATCGCTAAGTAAAATTGAATCAAACAAAGTGGCCCTTGACATCATTCACAGCGCTGTAGGCACAGTGAGTGAAAGTGATGTAAATCTTGCTGCTTCATCACAAGCGGTAATCCTCGGATTCCACACACGCATAGACAAGGGTGCGCCTGACATTGCCAAGCATCACGGCGTACAAATCAAGCAGTATAAGATTATTTACGAGCTAGTTGATGAAGTGAAGAGTGCCATGGCCGGCCTGCTTGATCCCGAGGAAAAACAAGTGATCATCGGCACTGCGGAGGTGCGCCAACTCTTTCCCCTTAGCAAAGGAGGCGTGGTCGCCGGTTGTATGGTCACTAACGGACGCATCAACCGAAGCAAGGTGCGGGTGATGCGAGGCCAAAAGGAACTGCATGCTGGCAAAGTTGGCACGCTGCGTCGTTTCAAGGATAACGTGGATGTGGTCCGCTCCGGAATGGAGTGCGGCATTCGGGTTGATGGGTTCGACGATTATCAGGAAGGTGATATCATTGAAACAATCACCACTGAAAAGGTTGCCGCCACTCTGTAACGTGCATTTATTTTATAATGCGCTCTCTACGCCATCAACGCGTTCGTGAACTGCTTAAACGCACCTTGGGCGACATCCTTAGACGCGAGCTCAACGCCGAAAAGTGCGGCATGGTGAGCGTGAATGATGTGGGCGTGGCAAATGACCTAAAATCCGCCACGATTTATGTGAGTGTGCTCGGGAGCGAAGCGCAAAAACGCTTTGCCGCAGAACGGCTGGAACAGGAACGTTCGCACATTCAATTCACACTCGGCCGTGAAGTGGTTCTAAAATATACACCGAAGATCAAATTTAACCTCAATGATTCCATTGAGGATGGTGACAGAGTATTGGCAATTCTCAAAGAGATCGAAAAGGGCAATAAAACATCGCAATGAAACGCCGGCTGAAAATTCTCGACAAAATCATTCGAGGCATCAAAGGCAGCAACTCCTTTGCCGTTGGCGGTCACATGCGACCCGATGGCGACTGCATTGGCAGTCAGCTGGCGTTGGCGTTTGCCCTCAAAAACATTGGCAAAATGGTGACAGTGTTCAATCAGGATGAGATGCCTGAAAAGCTTGCTTTTCTCGACTCTGAAAACATTCTCAAAGGGTCTGTGAGAGCCCAACGCTACGATTGCTTGATAGCCATCGACTGCGCTAATTATGAAAGAATGGGCAGCATTTGCGACTCTGTTTCGAAGCACGATCTACTCATCAACATCGACCATCACGGGTCTAACTCACACTATGGTAACATTAATTGGGTTGATCCGAAATCCACCAGCAGTGGTGAGTTGATATATCGACTGTTCAAGCAGGCCAAATGGACCATCACGCCGCAGATTGCTGACTGCCTGTTTACGGCCATCAGCACCGATACGGGCAGTTTCCAATACGCCACCACACGGCCATCCACCTATTTAATAGCAGCCGAGCTTTTGAAACGAGGTGCCAATCTCTCACGTATTTGCGAGGAAGTTTACCAGAGCCATCCTCTCTCTCGTGTAAAATTGCAGCGGCACATGTATAACAGTTTTAAGATAATTGAGGACAAACAAATCGCCTACTTCTGGATTCGCAAGGCCGACTACAAAAGGGCCGGCGCCAGCCCGCCCCAAAGTGAAGGGCTCATCGATCACATCCGTGATATTCTGGGTGTTAAAATCGCGTGCTTGTTCGAGGAAATAGAACCAGAGCTCACGCGTGTTAGCTTACGATCAAAAATTCCAGAACTGAACGTCTCCAGCATCGCCGCTTCCTTTGGCGGAGGCGGTCATCTGTCCGCCGCCGGCGCCCGTATTCCGGGCAAGCAAATGATCACCCAGCGCCGAGTACTCGCAGCGGTGAAAAAGTCTCTCGCCACTGCCAACGGAAAAGTGTGATGTCGCACCCATCCCAAGAATCCGAATTCAATGGGGCACTGCTCATCGATAAGCCTGCAGGCCCCACCTCCCACGATATCGTGGATATCGTTCGATTGTTGTACGGCATCAAGAAAGTAGGCCATTGCGGCACGCTGGATCCCGCCGCCACAGGCCTACTCATTTTACTGCTCGGCCGCGCCACGAAACTCTCCCAAAAACTCACAACCGAAGATAAAATTTATGAGGGTTCTCTGGAGTTTGGCAAATGCACCGACAGCTTTGACGCGCAAGGAGTGGTAACCGGCACAGCCGCAGTGCCTGCGCTCGACTGCAAGACGCTCAACACTGCTGCCAAACAGTTTACCGGGGATATCTTACAAAAACCCCCAATGGTCTCCGCTGTAAAAAAGGCCGGGGTTCCTCTCTACAAACTCGCGCGCAAAGGCAAAACTGTCGAGCGCGAAGCCAAACCAGTTCACATTTACTCCTATGAGTTTTTCGAATATACGGATCCAATCGGATATTTTCGCGTGCACTGCACAAAGGGCACCTATGTGCGAAGTCTCACGCATGACCTTGGACAATCTCTGAATTGCGGTGCTCATTTGCGCACTCTGCACCGAACTATATCTGGCAAGTTTGAGGTGGAGCAGGCCATTCGCCTGGAAGAACTGGTTAAACTGCCGGATGCAGAACTGCCTGGCCGCATGGTACCCCTGATCGACCTCGTGCGCATGTTACAGCCGGAATGAAAATTCTCCACGACGCGCGCGAAATACAAACCACCACCGGTCGAGTTTGCTGTGCCATTGGCATGTTCGACGGCGTGCACCTCGGTCATCAACAAGTCATCCGGCAAACCGTATCCGACGCGCACCAACTCGAGGCCGCCTCCCTGTGCGTCACGTTCGATCAACACCCCGCAAAGGTCACCATGCCCGAGCACGCGCCACCATTGATTCAAAACCTTTCCCAGCGCCTAGCCACCATTGAAGCACTTGGCGTGGAAGTGGCATTGGTGCTGCCTTTTGATGAAGTTATGAGTCAAATCCCCGCCGAGGCTTTTATTCAGGGACTCCAAGTTGATCTTGGTCGCATCAATTCCATTTGTGTCGGTGCACATTTCGCTTTCGGCCATGGCCGCGATGGGAATTTGGATCTCCTCCAGAAACTGGGTCAGGAATTAAATTTCATTGTTCATGGCTTGTCTAGCGTATCGCTCGATGGAGAAACTGTCAGCAGCACACGCATTCGCACCGCCATCTCTGAGGGGCAACTCGATGCCGCCGGGCAGATGCTGGGCCGCGAATATTCGCTGGTGGGCAAAGTGGCAAAGGGCGACCAACGCGGGCGCGAATTGGGCTTCCCCACCGCCAACCTCGACATCACCGACCTTTGCACGCCGCCCAACGGTGTCTATGGGGCGCATGCGGAGGTGAAGGGAACCACTCACCGCGCCGCCGTCAATATCGGCCTGCGCCCTACCGTGGCCGAGACCGAGCCCACGCTGCACGTCGAAGCGCACCTGCTTGATTTCGATGGCGACCTATACGATGAAGAACTCTCCCTCACTTTTGTCGGTAAACTCCGAGACGAACAGGCCTTTGATTCGCTCGGAGCCCTCAAGGCTCAGATCGAAAAGGATGTCGTACAGACGCGGTATCTGTTTACGCAGCTCTAATCATTACCGAAACAATGCAAACCGTTACCTTCAGCGCATGACCCTCAAGATTTATGAATACAAGGGCTGCGGCACTTGCCGCAAGGCATTGAAGTGGCTGGAGGCAAAGGGGATTGAATTTGAAAGAATCGCCATTCGCGAGAGGCCGCCCTCAAAGGCGGAAATGAAGCGGATGCTCAAGGTGTATGAGGGCAATTTACGCGCGCTTTTCAATACGTCCGGGGGCGATTACAGGGCCCTGAATATGAAGGAGAAGCTTGCCAAGCTCAGCAAAGCGGAGGCGATTGATCTATTGGCTGCCAACGAGAATTTGGTTAAGCGGCCGTTTATGATAACCAAAGACGGCGGTATGGTTGGCTTCAATGAGACGGAGTGGGAGGCTTTTTTCAGTCTTTAGCCTTTGGCCTTTTGCACAACCCTCCCGGGGCGTCCCATCACCAGACCGACTCCGACGATCTGAAAGCCAACCTCACCCACCGGAACCACCCACCAACACACACCGAAAGCCGATGGTGGGGAGGCGAAGATCGGGGATGTTGCCGCGGTAGGACGACAACATGTAGTCGGGAAGGCTGCTGTTCCAACACGCACCGCGACACAAACGGGACGTTCTGGTTGGGCTGTACTTGTCCTCGCACCATTCATTCACGTTGCCACCCATATCGTAGATGCCCAGTTTATTGGCCGCAAAACTGCCCGTCGGTGAAGCGTAGTCAAATTTGTCCACGTTCAGTCTTCCATCATAATTCCCCACACCCTTTGGAGGCGGCCACTCCTTGCCCCACGGATACACGCCCTTGATGCCTCGGCTCTTTTCCTGCGGGGTGTTCCCCTTCTCCTTGCCCAACCCCACCGCAACGCTCCATTCCGCATCCGTCGGCAATCGGTACTTCTGCCCCGCCTTGATTTTCCCTTCCGCCAATTCCTTCTTCGTTAGCCAAGCACAAAACGCATTCGCATCATTCCAGCTCACCCTCACCACCGGATGCGTTTCTTCCTGCTTAAACCCAGGCTTCTTCCAACCCCCATCCATCCCCGCATTCGCCGCCGCGTACTCCGCGTAATCCTTCACCCGCGTCTCCCAAATGCAAAACGAAACCTCCGTACCCTTTACCGGCACGAAGGGCATCCCCAGCGTGTTGACAAAAGCATTGGCGGGAATCTTCGCCTCCGTCTTGGGTTCGGTCTTGGGCGGCTCCGGCTTGTTCGCTTCCACCTTGGGTGGCACCTGTTTCTGTGGCTCGACCTTGGGTGGCTCCTGCTTCTCTGCTGCCACCTTGGGTTCGGCATTGGTTTGATGTTCCGCCGGAGTGGTTTTCTTCCCACACCCCACCAACACCATCGCTGCAATTAAAAGAAGAGTTTGCCGCATGGGTTGAATCTATGGAATCGCGCCCATCGTGTAAAGAGGATGGGCCGAGACCCTTTCCGGGCTCTTTCTCCGGCCAATCACAAATCGCTTTGCTCTTTTGCCTTTGGCCTTTTCCCGTTACCCTCCGCGCCGATGAATCGCGAAGAGATTGAGGCCGCCAATGCGCGGGTTGTGGAGGCGGGCGGGTTTGTGCAACCGCTCTTGGCGGAGACAGGCAAGGTGATCGTGGGCCAGCACCACCTGATGGAGCGGATGGTGATCGGCCTATTGGCCAACGGCCACGTGCTGCTTGAGGGCGTGCCGGGTATCGCCAAGACCCTCGCCATCAAGACGCTGGCCCAGACGTTGAACGTGAATTTCTCGCGCATCCAGTTCACGCCGGACATGTTGCCGGCGGACGTGACCGGCACGCAGATCTACAACCCGCAGTCCGGGGAATTCACCACACGGCAGGGGCCGGTGTTTGCCAACCTGCTACTGGCCGATGAGATCAACCGCGCGCCAGCCAAGGTGCAAAGCGCGCTATTGGAGGCGATGCAGGAGAAGCAGGTGACCATTGGGGACGAGACTTACAAACTACCCGAGCCCTTCCTGGTGATGGCCACTGAAAACCCGATTGAGCAGGAGGGCACCTACTTGTTGCCCGAGGCGCAAATGGACCGATTCATGCTCAAGGTGGTAATGGATTACCCCGAACGGGATGAGGAGCGGCGCATCCTGGATGACTATGCGAAAACCGAAGGCCTACCTGAGGCGCAGCAGGTGGTAGCGATCGAACAGGTGCTCGAGGCACGCAAGGTGGTCGATAGCATCTATGTGGATGACAAGATGAAGGAATATATTGTGGACCTCGTATGTGCTTCGCGGGATCCGGAAAAATATAATGTGCCCGCCAAGGGCCTCATCCATATGGGCGCCTCGCCACGCGCGACGATTTACCTCACCCTGACCGCGAAGGCACACGCCTTCATGCAAGGCCGCGGCTACGTGACGCCGCAGGACGTAAAGAGCATCGCCATGGACGTGTTACGCCATCGCGTGCATATTACCTACGAAGCCGAGGCGATGGAAAAAACAAGCAAAGATGTCGTAAAACTTCTGCTCGATCACCTGCCGGTGCCGTAAAACTGGATTCATGAACTCCGCCGAGCTTCAGGCCAAGGTGCGCCAGATCGAGATTCGCACGCGCCGGCTCGTGAGCGATGCGATGGTCGGCCAGTACCAAAGTGTCTTCAAGGGACAGGGCATGGACTTTGATGAGGTCCGCGAGTACCAGCCCGGCGATGAAGTACGCAACATCGACTGGAACGTCACCGCGCGATTGAATACGCCCTATGTAAAACAGTTCGTGGAGGAACGCGAGCTCACCGTGATGCTGTTGGTTGACCTGAGTGCCTCAGGACAATTTGGCAGTAGCTCGCAAACCAAGCAGGAGCTTGCGGCCGAAGTCACCGCCCTCCTCGCTTTGGCCGCCCAGCGCAACAACGACAAGGTCGGTCTCACGCTCTTTACCGAGCGGGTGGAAAAATATGTGCCTCCTACCAAGGGCCAGCGCCATGCGCTGCGCGTGATGCGAGATATTCTTCACCACCAGCCCGCCCAAAGAGGGGGCGATCTACGCCATGCCCTGCAGCATCTGCAAAAGACCTTTCGCCGGCGCGCGGTACTTGTGCTCATCTCTGATTTTCTTGATCCCCTCCCCGATTCCGCCCTGCAACAAGCCAACCGCCGGCACGATGTGGTGGCCATCCAGATCATTGATCCGCACGAGGAACAACTGCCCGCGCTGGGCCGCATAACACTTGAGGATGCCGAGACGGGTGAAGTGGGCGAAATCAATCTACGCAACAAAGAGGATCTGGCCAACTTTTACCATCAACGTGCGGCGGCTCAGGAGGAGCTGGAAAAACAATTTCGTGGGATGAACATCGATCATCTCCGCCTGCGCACCGGCGAGCCTTACATGCCCGAGTTGATAAAATTTTTCCGCATGCGCCTGAATCGCCAACGCCGCTCATGAACGACACCAACCTCACCGATATCCTTGAAATCAAGCCACCCATGGGATTGGATCCCGAAAATGGTTCGGTCTGGGCGATTTGGATTTTTATCTCCCTTCTCATCTTCCTTTTCCTCGCCGGGGCTGCCCTGCTCTTTTGGGCCCTTCGCACACCTTCGAACCCCAACATCGACACCCCACCGAATGTAGAGGCACAGCACAAGCTCCATCAGGCCTGGGCGCTTTTGGGGACACCTGCTTTATTTGCCGAGGCGGTAGCGGATATTTTGCGTGTGTACCTCGGCGAACGCTTCAACTTCCACGCACCTGAGCGTACCACGGAGGAATTCCTGCAAGAACTCCAACTTATGCCGGAAATGACAAAGGCACAGAAAGCGCTGCTCGGGCAGTTCCTTTTGTTTTGTGATCTCTCTAAATTCGCAAGGCACAACCCTTCGGAAGACGAATGCCGAAACCTGCACACCATCGCAGTAAATCTGGTGGATGAAACCGCACCTTCTCTACCTGGCAAAGCACCCCCACGCATTGACCCCCCACAATTGAAGTCATGAGCAACTTCACTTTTGCCGATCCAGCTTGGTTATGCCTGCTGCTTCTGTTGCCCCTAGCGAGCTGGTTGAAAGGTGCCTCCGGCGAACCACCCGCGGTGATATATTCCTCCCTGTCACTCGTACGTCGCTTCCAGCACATTGCGCCGCAAAATGCTGGCCGCCTACTACTGCTGTTGCGCTGGCTGGCATTGGCCGCCTGCATTCTCGCGTTGGCACGACCCCAATCGGGTGAGGGCAAAAACCGCATTCGTGCTAGCGGCATCGATATCGTGGTGGCCGTGGATCTCTCCGACAGTATGCTTGCCGAAGACTTTAAGCAGCTTGGTCGTGATGCCAACCGCCTTGATGTGAGCAAGGATGTGCTGGAAGAATTCATCAAAGGCCGCCCGAGTGATCGCATTGGAATCATCGCCTTCTCAGGCAAGGCCTACATCGCCAGCCCACCCACGCTCAACCATACGTTCCTACTGGAGAACCTTGATCGCTTCACTACCGACACCGTACCTGAGGAAGGCACGGCCATTGGTTCGGGAATCAGCGCGGCGGTCAATCGCCTGCGCGAGATCAAAGATTCAAAAAGCCGCATCGTGATCCTGATGACCGACGGCGAGGAAAACTCTGGCAAGATCAAGGGGCATGAAGCCGCCACTGCCGCTGCAGCCATCGGCGTGAAAATCTACACCATTGGAATTGGTAAGGATGACACGATGCTTTACCTGCCCGGCCCATTCGGTATCAAGCGACCGGTTCAACTCGTGGGTATCGATGAACACAGTCTTACGGAGATCGCCAACAAGACTGGCGGGAAATATTTTCGCGCCGAAAGCACTGCTGATTTACGCGGCGTGTATAAGGAGATTGATCAACTGGAAAAAACCGAGCGTGAAGAGCAGCGATATCTCCAGTACCACGACAAATTCCACCCTTTCTTAATCATCGGCCTCAGTCTGCTGGCGCTGGATCTGGTGTTAAATTATACTTTACTGAGGAAACTACCGTGAACTGGGTAATCCCGTTCTTAATCGTGCTGGGGATCGTGCTGGGGATCGTGCTCTCGGTCCTCCTACTGCCCATTGTCTTGCCTGGCTTCGCCTGGAACAATCCAAATTATATCATTTTTGGAATCTTGCTGGCACTGCTGGTACTGGGCGGCGGTGTAGCGGCTTGGTTCCATCGTGAGCGCGCAGTGGGTCTGTTTGTCAGCAGGGAGCGAGTACGCCAGCTTACGACGCTGATGCCAACCTGGGAGTACTGGATGCGTTCCGGCTTGATTGCCAGCGCGGTTGCATTAATTGGCTTTTCACTCGCTTCTCCACGCTGGGGATACGTAATGAAAAAAACCAAGGTCACCTCGCGGGATATCCTCATTGCTGTAGACACCTCACGCAGCATGTTGGCGGAGGACCTCACTCCCAACCGAATGAAACGCACGCAGCTGGCCATTCAGGAATTGTTAAAACTCGGTGAAGGTGATCGCTTCGGCTTGGTTCCATTTGCCGGCTCAGCCTTTCTGCAATGCCCGCTCACAGTCGACCAGGAGGCGCTGCGCCAGCATGTGAATCTTGTTTCGGTGGATCTCATCCCTGAAGGCGGGACCAAGATTGGCGAAGCAATCGAGAAGGCCCTTAAGGCGTTCAGCGAACAGGGTGAAGAAAGTCACAAAGTGCTGGTGCTCTTTTCCGATGGCGAAGATCATGATGAAGATGCGGTGGAGAAGGCCCGCGAAGCGGCCGACCAGGGCCTCCAGATTTTCACCGTCGGCGCAGGCACATCGGAAGGCGAATTGGTTCCTGTGATCACCTGCCGCAACTGCGAAACTTCAAATGTTCCCGGCCGGAACCAGTGTGTCGAGTGCAACGCTTATCTGCCAACGGGCAAGGAATATCTGCGTGACAATGAGGGCAACATCGTCCGCAGCCGTCTAAATGAAGAGATGCTTGAGGAAATCGCCGAGGTGACTGGAGGGTTTTATATTCAGCTTCATGGAGCACGCACAATGGAAGTGTTGTACAAAAATGGGCTCGCACCGCTGTCAAAATCGGAGAATAATCGCAAAATGGTTCCACGCCAGATAGAGCGTTATCAATGGCCGCTGGCCGGTGCCATCCTGCTGCTACTAATCGAGTTGCTGTGGCCGGCTGGCCGACAGCGTACGCCCAGGGCGATGGCCGTACTAATGTTGCTGTTTTTTGCGCTCCCCTTTGGAGCCCAAGCTGCCAGCCTAAAACACGCCCATAAGAATTATTCGGCTGGCGAATTTGCTCTGGCGCAGGTGGAATATGAGGAGTTGCTCAAACTCAATCCCGCCGATACCAAGCTGCACTACAATGCCGGCGCTGCTGCTTACAAGGCTGGCAAGCATAGCGAGGCCGAGAAACATTTTCGCGCCGCCCTGCGTACCCGCGACCTTGCACTACAGCAACGCGCCTTCTACAATCTAGGCAATACCCATTTTCGCCAAGGGAAAGAGATGGTGCGTCCAGAGGATCAAATTCCGGCATGGGAAGATTCAGCACGAAACTTTGAGGCGGCAGTAGCATTGGACCCGAAAGACACCGCTGCCCAGCGAAACCTGACATTTGTGCGAAGGCAGATCACGCTGGCCAAGCGCAAGCTCCATCAACTTACCGACGAGGTGCCACTGGACGGCGTTACACGGTTTAGAAACCAGGACAAAAAAAATATTGCACTGCGTGTTTTCCCACCCAAGCGCGAGCTTATCCCGGAACGTCCGTACTGGCGCATGTTCGCACTGGATGAATATGCCAATGGCGTGGCAAAGGTGTCCGATTCACTACGCAAACAAGCCAGTCGTACGGACAGCATGTTAAGAAGCGAATACGGAAGACGCGCGCCGGTTGAATCCGTACTAACAGGCGAGTGGCGTTTTCGTTTCGAGCCACTCTTCAGCGAATTCCTGCCACTTAATGGTCCATTCGAAAAAGCTCAAGTGGAAGCCACCCCTTGGTACTACAACGAGGAAATCTTTCACGGCCGCCTACCTGAGACCCCGTCACATGTGGTTAATTACATCGTCACCGATCCCACTGATAACGCACGACTTGCCCCCAGCAAACTTGATGACCCATTGAAACCGGAAAACCTGAATACGTTCTCCGTCCAAAAGGACGATGTGTATCCCCACTCCACACTGGCTCTCACGGTAAAAACCGATGAAGCCGCAAAACTACTTGAGACCGTTGGCATAATCAGCGAGGAGAAAAACCTGCCAGTGGAGGATTTCAACAAGCGCGTCATCGCCTTCCTGCACCAGAATCATAAATACACCCGCAAAACACGCATCCCGGAGGACGACAAGGAAGATCCTGTGATCCGCTGGATGCTCAGCAAACAACCAGGTCATTGCGAGTATTTTGCCTACAGCTACGTGCTTCTAGCCCGCGCGGCAGGACATCCTGCTCGGATTGTCTGTGGCTTTGCCGGCGGCAAATGGGATAACAAAACACAATGTTGGAGTAATGAACAAACTGATGCGCATGCTTGGGCAGAAGTATTCGACGGCGCGCACTGGTTACGTGTAGATCCCACACCACCGGAAAACCAGGAAGGTCAGGGCGAAGGCCAACAAAATCAGGAAAATCAGCCAAATAATGAAAACGGGCAGGGTCAGAATGCCCCGAACAATCCCAACAATAAAAATAACCCGCAAAACTCTGAGCAGAGTGATCAACCAACTGATGAAGATCGTGATGAGGGCGAATTGCCGCAGGAACTCCTAGAAACCCTGCGCCAAGCCGAACGCCTGCTCGATGCCCTGAAAACCGATGAAAAACCCCTCGGCGCCATCGAAGCCGAACGTGGCAGACGCGACCGAAGTCGGCGCCGAGTAAAGAAGAATTGGTAAATGCGTACACTAATCTTCATCCTGTCCATCACCCTTCCATTCGCCCTTCCCGCAGCCACACTCTCAGCCCAACTAAAGCCGACCACGGTAAACCTCGGAAACAGCGCCACACTCACGCTGCGCTGCGAGGGGAGCACGCCGGCTACGGTTAACCCCATTTACACGTCGAACAATCTCGCGCTGAAGTTTCTATCCAGCGGTGCCGAGACAAGAATCATCAATGGCATCAGGACGACCACGGGAGTTTTCACATACAAAGTCACCCCAAAGATCGCCGGGCGGTTTGCCGTGCCGGCATTCAGAGCCATGGTAAACGGAAAGAATATCGAGAGCGACTCGCTCACGCTCACGGTGCTGGCCGAGGACGGAAACAATACACCCAATAACCTGTCCAAAGGGCCACCGACTGCAAAACTTCTCGTGAAAACGACTGACAATGACAAGGAATTTTACGTAGGCGAAGTGTTTTCCGTGTCAATGGAATTACTGGCATTAGGCTTACGCCAAAACCATCTGCCGGTGCCACAACTGCTCACACCCGGCATACGTTTCACCCGCATCCGGCCTGAATATCAGCTAACCCGTTCACGAGCATACGGAGGCGGACTCTATAATGTATACCTCTTCCAGACCGGTGCAGTGGCTATGAAACCAGGCAAAATGAATCTCACGTTTGAGGTGGATGTGAACGTGATGGATTATACCAGCGATGTGTTCGGGCGTGAACGCAAATTGCACCTCACCAGCGATCCAATTGCGCTCAATGTGCTGCCGCTTCCAAAGAAAGGTCAGCCGAAGAACTTCACAGGCGCGGTTGGAAAATTCAAGCTTACCATGGAAGCCAGGACGCAAAATGTGCGGACGGGCGATCCGGTGGAACTCACTGTGCGGCTA
Source organism: uncultured Verrucomicrobiota bacterium (assembly GCA_964616045.1). Classification (GTDB taxonomy): domain Bacteria; phylum Verrucomicrobiota; class Verrucomicrobiia; order Limisphaerales; family UBA1100; genus UBA1100. The sequence continues at coordinate 13,090 of CAZTTU010000003.1, forward strand.
TTCGGCAGGGGAGCAATTGAAGATACACCCGTACCTACGGCAGCCAATTGGGATGGTTTCAAGGTTCACCCCGCCACAAGCCAGATAAATTACACCGACGCGCAACATATGAGTTCGCTCAAAGAATTCAAACAAATGATCACCCCCATGCGCCCGGAGATAACCCACGTCCCGCCATTAGAATTCAGCTACTTCGATCCTACAGCTCGACAGTATGTTTCGTTAAGCACATCCCCCATCAAGCTACAGGTGAAGGGCTCGATCATCAATCAAACAGGCCCCGACGATCCGCTCAACACGGCACTGGATAATGAATCTGAAAATGAAATACTGAAACTTGAAACTATTCGCGCAGACGCCGGCACCCTCGCCGTCCCGAAACCACCACTACTGACGCAACCGTGGTTCCTCGCCATTCCGGGCCTCACTTTGCTGACCTATCTGTTGGCCTTGGGCATCCGCAAACGAAATGATTATCTGGATGCACATCCGAAAGTGGCACGACACCTGCGTGTAAAACGCCTGACACAAAAAACCCTTCGCGAGTTGCAACAGCCGAAAATACAGAGCAATGCCCCTGAGTTCATTTCCAGAATTCAATTAATCATACGTGAACATATTGGCATGGCTATTGATCAGCCCGCTGAAGGCATCACGGCGCAAACGCTTGAGGAGACAGAGCTGGATCTTTCTGAAGCTGCGCGCGCTGCATTATCCCGCCTGTTAGAGCAGGATAACCTCACTCGTTTTGCCAATGACGATGGATTCATTGACGGGCAATCGGCACTGAGTGACCTCGATCTTGTATTGTGCAACCTCAAATGAGAAGCGCACTCGCCATCACCCTAATATTTGCAGCCTCTGCCCACAGCAAGGCTCAAGAGACTTCAGCCTTCGAACAAGGCAACCACGCCTTCCATAAGGGACAGTTCAAGGAAGCGATAACAAATTATCAAGCGCAGGTTGAAAGCGGGCACATATCGGCCACACTTCATTTCAACCTCGCCAATGCATCCTTTCAGGATGGCCAACTCGGCCGTGCAATCTTCCATTATCGTGAGGCGCAACTCCTCGAGCCGCGCGATACGGATATCGCACATAATCTTTCCATTGCCCGCAACGAGGTTCACAACGGCACACCTCCAAAGACAGGCCTGTGGCAGAGACTCACCGGTTTTCTAACGCTCAACGAATGGTCATTACTGGCAGTCATCCCTCTGACTTTATGGATGGCATGGCTCGCAGCAATCAACATCCATCCTGCTCACCGCAAAAATGGCATGGTCTTGCGCCCAATCCTTGGCGTCACGGCCATCATGCTCGCCCTCATCGCTCTGATCACGTGGCGTGTGCAAACCGCCCATCAATGGGCGGTGGTAAAACAGGAAACTACTGCTCGCTTTGGACCAGTCGAAGCCTCGCCAAGCCGGTTCAAGTGGTTTGACGGCTCGGAATTAAACATTGAGCGCACGCATGGCGACTGGCTGCTCGTCAGGGACGCTACCGGACGCCAGGGCTGGGTGCCAACCCGCGATGTATTACAGCGTAATCTCACTCGAAGTTAGCCAGACATTTTCGTTGACCCTCCCGCCCTGCACCCTAGCATTCTGGCACACCATGAAACGTAACACGGGGTTTCTCAGTTTGGCCGTGGCACTCGTGCTTTCTGCTCCTCTTTTTGCCGATGGAGTCACACTTTCCCGAAACAAGGGTAAAATTGATGTGAAGATCGATGGCAAACTCTTTACCAGTTATCATTTTGAAAAAGTGCCAAAGCCTGCACTTTATCCTATCCGCTGGATTGATGGCACAGGAATGACTCGGCGTTACCCGATGGAGAAGGCATTGCCAGGCGAATCAGATGATCACGTGCACCATCGCAGCGTATTTTGGGGCCATCGCCACGTGAAAAGTGTCAAGGACGGGAGCGTGCACGATTTCTGGGGTGAAAATTCCAATAGTGGCAAACAGGTGGCCATAGAGGTGACCGTGGATGAAAGTGGCGTGATTCATACCCGGAACAAATGGGTGAGCAAAACCGGCGAAACCATTGCCACCGACAGCCGTGCCATAAATTTTTCAGCAGACAAAAATGGGCGCTTCATCGACTATCTCATCACCATCCACGCCTCGCATGGCGACATTGTTTTGATGGATGACAAGGACGCCGGTATGGGCTTCCGCGTTCCAGACACAATGTGCGTTTCCCCTCACGGGACTTCCAAAGTAAAGGCCGAAGGCTACATGCTCAACAGTGAAGGCGTGACTGGCGCCGCTTGCTGGGGCAAGCGCGCCAAATGGGTTGATTACTCCGGGCGTGTGGAGGGCAAACTACTGGGGGTAGCGATGTTTGATCATCCCGACAATCCGAGGCATCCCACCAGTTGGCACGCGCGTTCCTACGGATTATGCAGCGCGAACATTTTTGGCAAACGCCACTTCGAGCGATTACCGGACAAGAATGCCGGCAATTACACGCTGAAGAAGAGCCAATCGCTCACCTTTAAGCATCGTTTCTACTGGCACTCTGGTCGGGGCGATACAAAGAAAATCGAGGCGCAATACCGCCAATGGGTTGCGGCCACGGGCAAATCAAGTTAATATCAATCCACACATTATGAATAAACAAACCCGTCGATCATTCCTAAAAACCTCCCTCTACACCGGTGCCACGGTAGCTTGGACGGCCAAAAGCTGGGGCCAGGTAAAGGGAGCCAACGAAACTCTTCGCTGCGCCACCGTGGGCTTTCGGGGCCGTGGCGGTAGCCATATCGGCTCCATCACCGGCATGCAAAAGCGTGAGCAGGGTGTGAAGCTCGCTGCGCTCTGCGATGTTGACCAGAAGGTCCTAGATGCCGGTGCTGCCAAACACAAAGTAAAGGGTTATCAGGACATCCGCGAGATGCTTGATAAGGAGAAACTGGATGTTGTCACTGTGGCTACACCGAATCACTGGCACAGTCTCGCTGCTATTTGGGCTATTCAGGCAGGTGCAGATGTATATGTTGAAAAACCTGTAAGTCACAACGTATGGGAAGGCCGTCAACTGGTGAATGCTGCCCGAAAACACAAGAAGATTGTGCAAACCGGCACACAGGCCCGTAGCAGCAAATGCATTCAGGACGCTGTACAATGGGTGCAGGCCGGCAACCTCGGGAAAATCAAGGTTTCTCGAGGTCTTTGTTACAAACGGCGCGGGAGCATCGGCGACATTGCCGATACCCAGGAGGTCCCTCGCGAAGTGGATTACAACTTGTGGCTCGGCCCCGCACCGAAAAAGCCTCTCACACGGAGTCGCCTACACTATGACTGGCACTGGATGTGGGATTACGGCAATGGAGATCTGGGCAATCAGGGCATTCACCAAATGGACATTGCCCGGTGGTTCCTTGGCGACATGGAACTTTCGCCGCGCGTGTGGAGTGTGGGCGGGCGGCTAGGCTACGTGGATGACGGTGAAAGCGCCAACACCCAGGTGATTTATCATGACTATGAAACGGCCCCGCTTATCTTTGAGGTTCGCGGATTAGGCGTTAAGAAAGGCTCGGGTTCGCGCCCAACTTATCGCGGTGGCAGTGTGGCAGTTTTTGTCGAATGCGAAAAAGGTTGGGCCGCCATCCGCAACTACGGCTCGGTGCAGATCTATGACAACGACGACAAGAAGATCAAGGAGTTTAAGGGCGGAGGTGACCACTTCGGCAATTTTATTCAAGCCGTACGCAGCCGCAACCCCAAGGACTTAAACGCTGAGATTCTTGAAGGTCACCTTTCCAGCGCATTGTGCCATACCGGCAATATCAGCCACCGCGTAGGCAAGGATGCCAGCGTGAAAGACATCCGCGATTTTGCGAAAAAGGATGACCATGCGCTGGAAGCCGTTGATCGAATGATTGACCATCTGGCCGTGAAGAACGAAGTAGATCTCAAGGCCACCCCGCTCACACAGGGCCCAGCATTAAAAATGAACACCAAAAACGAAACCATCCTTGGTCATGCAGCTGCGAGCAAACTGCTCACGCGTGAATACCGGAAGCCGTTCGTAGTGCCGGAAATCAAAATCTAATTCCTTTCGGAACCAGCCAAAACAAAAGCGCCGGCGTTGTCCGGCGCTTTTTTATTGATGCAAGCTACATGCGCCCCTCGTCGGCATCAATAAAATCAACAAAACACTGAACATCGTCCCGGTCGCCCATGCCGGCCTCCTCCTTACGTTCGGCAAGACGCTGACGCAGCTCGGTATTCGCCTCATCGGAACCGTAATTGCCCACCGCATCATTGAATAAATCCCGGGTAGCCTCATCGACCTCCACATTTTTCCGAACCCAATCGACCACTTGGCCATCGGTAATCATGTTATTCACCACAGTCACGAACTCCTCAGCCTCGAGCCCGACGGTCTCCAGCCATTTGGCGTCAAAGCCCTTATGCAGATAATTGGGCTGATAATCTGAATGCAATTCCCCAGCCCTAGCCAGACGTATTTTATCGATAAAACGAGGCAAATACAACCAGCCAGCCATTTTTTCACGGGGACTTCGAGGGTAAATGATGTCGCTCACCTGTGCATCATTTGCTTTGAATTCCACCCTGTCAATCGCACGATTTATCCTAGTAACGAAAATCGTTATTGACAATATGTTCACAGAAAGGAAAATTTTCAGCCTACCGACCAACTGTCACAAACCAACCATACTATCCCTATGCCCGAAGAAAACGAAGATAAGCCGACCGAATCCAGTTCGGAATCCAGTTCGGAATCCAGTTCGGAATCCAGTTCGGAATCCA
>CAZTTU010000003.1:17974-57309 GCA_964616045.1 uncultured Verrucomicrobiota bacterium
GAATCCAGTTCGGAATCCAGTTCGGAATCCAGTTCGGAATCCAGTTCGGAATCCAGTTCGGAATCAGCTCCAGCGACCTTGAATTTCACTGAATCCAACACGGATATTGTGTCCAAGCTGGCACAGATTCAAGAACTGGAGGGGAAAATCCGGCTATTGCGCTGGGGCCTGTTCGTAGGTGTGCTTGCCATTCTCTCATTTGGTATCTTAGGCCTATACAAGGTGTCCATGAAAGCTGCCCAACCATCAATCGACATCTTCGATGAAGCAAAAGCTATATTCCTGGAGAACAACCAGACTATACAACATTTGGGTAAAAGTTTGACCGACGAATTTGACAAGACGTCGACTAGCATCAGCACTGTGGAAGATTTCTACACAGAAATGCAAACCGACGTCGATGAAGCATCTGACAACGCCCGACGAGTCTATGAACTTTATGGAGAAATGGAAACAGAAGTGAACACGGCTGCTGACAACGCCCGACGAGCCTATGAACTTTATGAAGAAATGGAAACAGAAGTTTACAGTGCTGTTGATAACGCCAGTAAAATCTATAACAAATTTGAGAAAATGGGAACAGAAGTGAACACGGCTGTTAGTAACGCCGGAATAGTCTATGACCAGTATATAGAGATCTCGGAAGATGCCAACAGGGCTTATGGGACCGTTTCTGGTTTAATGGATCCCAACGGGCCAACAAGAAAGCAGCTCAAAAAAGAGCTTCAGGAGGCAATGAATGAAGAAATTAAACCGGCTGCAGAGGATCTCGCCAAGACAGTGCTAATTGATATTCAGGATGAAGTGTTCGCCAAATTTGATGAAATCTCCGCTCATTCTGATGAGTTCATGTCCATAGCCTATGAGGAGTACGATAAGCTAACAAATAACATTCCGAATGCCGTCAACGACGCCCTCGAACAGACTTTGCTCAAAATGATCACCAAGCGGGAGGTCAAGATGCATAAAATGTTCCCAAAACTTACAAAGGAAAAACAAACTGAAGTGGTCTCTCGGTTGGCGGATTTTTCAGAGGAGGAATCTGAGAAAATTTTTATCGCGCTTTTTGCCGACCACCTATCCGAGCTTGGCGAGCTGGGAGATTCACTGCAGGAGATTTACACCAAGGAAGGTGGAGCTCGCGCCAATAATAAAAATGACGTGACAACCACCCTCACCCTTCTTTCGACCCTTATCGAAATAGCAATGAAAGAGCTGGACACCAAAGATCACTGGGAAGGAGCCAAAAAGAACCCCAAGGACAAGCCAGCCCCCCCCAAGAAGGAAAAAGCGAACCCCAAGGACAAGCGAACCTCCCCCAAGAAGGGAAAAGCGAACCCTAAGGACAAGCCAGCCTCCCCCAAGAATAAGTAATAACTTCCCGCAATTTTATCTAAGGATTCCAATATGAGTACAAACAAATTACAGGATGTGAAAAACGCTGAGGGCTTTGTTGATCACACCATAGCACGTCTGCGGAAATCGTTCCGCATTACCGCCATCGGAGCGATAGCGATTTTAGCAATTGAAACCGGGTATTTTATTTTTTTGGTGTACGCGATCGGAACCGGGCTTGAAGCGTATTCGTTAGTTCATGTGGAACAACACAGACCCACGATCGATAAGTATCTTTTTGATCCGGCAAAAAAGATTCTCCCAGAGCTTAAAGACCACACAAACAACATCCCAAAATCCCTGGAAATTATTTTTCACGGGTTGCCCGAAGAAGCAGCAGTTGGCAAATATTCCAACCAGGTAGAAACAGTGGCCGTATATTTTGGGAAAGTGAATGACTGGGTTGCAAATAAGGAAAATTACACAAACCAAGTTGCGAAGGCGAAAAAGGCTCTGGGTGATTTTAATGAGAAAACGAAAAAAATCAGCGATGAGGATCTTGCGAAAGCTAAAGAGACGTTGAGAGTTTTTAATGAGAAAACAAAAAAAGTTAGCGATGAGACTCTTGCAAAGACTAAACAGACGTTGAGAGTTTTTAATGAGAAAACAAAAGAAGTCAGCGACGAAAGCTACGCGAAGGCTAAACAGGTTTTGAGGGTTTTCAACGAGGAAGCAAAGAACAGCCCGGAAAAATTCGAACAACTAAAGGAAATGATTGGCAGAATCAACGAGCCCGAGGATATCGAAGGCATGGCCAACCTGATCAGCCAGAAGATTGTGGGCGAAATGGATTCCCAGGGCTACATGCTCACAACCACTACTAAAGATTATCTCAGGCAAAACATTGACGAACTTCCTGAGTGGGTGAAGAAGCAAATACCAAAATACGGAGCTCGCCTCCGGCATGAGTCGAGTAACTGGATTGATTTTTATTGCCAATCAGCCAGCGATGAGCTTGGGCAAACCTTCGATGCATTCCTCGAGGATAACGCTGACAAGATCAGGGAATTCACAGAAAGAACTGACGATAATGAAACTTTGGATAAGCTGGATGAGGCATTGACCGAAGAGATCGTCAATTTTATGGAAAACACCGACATTGAAGACTACGGCACCCTCAAAGAGCAGTCTGATAAATTCCTGAAGCGCCTAGAAGCGGCTAACGAGTTACTCCGTCCTCTTGCCACCAAGAAAACTGAGGATTTGACCCCGCAGCAATTACGGCTCCGAAGCGCCATTGCCCTTTTCGTGAGCCAAACAAAAAAAATAAATTAATGGCCCGGCTTTTCAACGGCCCCGCAAGGGGCCTTTTTTGTGCCTTGGTATACGCACCCCGAAACTGATATCTTCCCGCCTGTGAGCAAAACGCCCGATAAGCTAGGCATCATTGCGGGCAACCGCTCCCTCCCCCTTGTTCTGGCCAAAGAAGCACGCGCCGCTGGAATACAGAAACTCGTTGTTGCTGCTTTTGAAAACGAAACTGATCCGGCCTTGACCGACCTAGTCGACAGCATCGAATGGCTTCGTGTCGGCCAGCTTTCAAAGCTGATTGAGGTGTTCAAGAGCCGGAATATCTCGCAATGTGTAATGGTCGGGCAAATTGCCCCGAAGAACCTGTTCGACCTTCGCCCTGATCTGCGTGCTGTTAAACTGCTTGCCTCAATCAATACCAAGAATGCTCATTCTATCTTTGGGGCCATTGCCGATGAACTAGACAAGGAGGGCATTACGGTTATTGAGGCAATACCTTGGCTGGAACCCGCCATGCCCAAGGCGGATTTTTGTCTTGGCCCCGACCCTTCCGATAATCAGTTGGCCGACATTGAATTTGGCCACACTATCGCCAAGGAAATTAGCCGACTTGAAATTGGTCAAACCGTAATAGTGAAAAACGGCACTGTGCTGGCAGTGGAAGGCTTTGAAGGCACCGATGATTGCCTAAAACGAGGTGGGCAACTAGCGGGCAAAGACAGTGGCGCGATTGCTGTGAAGGTAGCCAAAGCCCATCACGATTTGCGCTTCGATATTCCTTGCCTTGGGAGCCGGACTTTGGAAACCTGCGCCTCCGCTGGGATATCTGCGTTAGCCTTTGATGCCGGAAGCACGTTGTTACTGGATCGCGAGCATGTGGAATTACTGGCTGAGCAACATGACATCACGGTCAAGGCCGTTTAATTATTACCATGCTGAATTCATTTGAGCTACTTGGATTCATTTCCCCGGATTTGAGCAACCGCATTCTCGCTGACAGCGCAGAAGATAATCGTGAAGTGTACGATGCCACACTGGCCGGCGTAGCCAAGCTCCGCCGTATGCGCCCACAATTTCTCATGCGCCAACCCATGCCAGCGCGCCATAAACTGGTTATTGAATCGCTAAAGCGCCCCGCATTTGAAGAAACCGCTACCCAATTGCTGAGCGGCTGGCTCATTAAGCACCAGACAGATATGCTCAAACAGTTTTTGGATGCCTTAAAAATTGTTCACCAGGATGGCGTGGTGGAGGATTTGCCAACTGAAATGTCTGATGACGCTCTCAATGCAGCAATTGAGGTCCTACTTTCCTCCCATGATCGAGAAACTGTCATCCTATATCTGCACGCATTCCACAGTATGAACAATGCAGGTTGGTCAAATCTGGAGGCGATACTAGAAAATGACCACCGAGTGCAGTTTGTCTAAAGGCTTTTATTTACGGTAACTAACGAAAAATAGGGCTTTTCTATAATTTCCCCTTCGGTAGTCTATCGCGCCTCTAGGAACGTAACACTCGAACATGGAACCTCAAGGCGATATCGCGCTCATTGGTCTGGCCGTCATGGGCCGAAATCTCATTCTAAACATGAACGATCACGGATTCACCGTGGTGGCCTATAACCGCACTCTCTCACGGGTGGATGAATTCATGGCAGGTGAAGCCGAGGGAACCAAGGTGATTGGCGCCCGTTCCATTCCAGAAATGGTCGCTCACCTAAAACGACCGCGTAGGGTGATGATGCTAGTAAAAGCCGGCCAACCTGTGGATGAGTTCATCGAGAAACTCCTGCCGCATCTTGCCCTTGGCGATATCATTATTGATGCCGGCAACTCGTTGTATCAGGATACGATACGACGTACAAAATATGTGGAATCACGCGGTCTACTCTATATCGGCACCGGTGTTTCTGGAGGAGAAGAAGGCGCGCGAATTGGGCCATCCATCATGCCGGGAGGTTCCGAGGCCGCATGGCCTCATATAAAAGATATTTTCCAATCCATCTCCGCCAAGATTGGTAATGACACACCATGTTGCGACTGGGTCGGAGCCAATGGTGCCGGTCACTATGTAAAAATGGTGCACAACGGCATCGAATATGGAGATATGCAACTGATTTGCGAAGCCTATAATCTCATGAAAAACGGCCTCAGCCTTTCTGCCGATGAGATGCATTCAGTCTTCAAGGAATGGAACGAAGGCGAACTGGATTCATACCTTATCGAAATCACACGTGACATCCTGGCATTCAAAGACAACGATGGACTGCCGCTCGTTGAAAAGATTCTGGATACAGCCGGCCAGAAAGGCACTGGCAAATGGACCGTCATCGATTCGGCCGAACTCGGCATGCCCATCACGTTAATCGCCGAGGCAGTCTACGCCCGCTGTATTTCAGCACTCAAGAGCGAACGTGAGAAAGCCTCAACAAAAATTCGAGGCCCTAAACCTGCCATCACCCGAAACAAGGAAAAGTTTATTGAAGACATTCGGTGCGCCCTATATGCATCCAAGATCGTGAGCTACGCCCAAGGCTTTATGCTCCTTCGAGCGGCGGCCAAGGAATATGGATGGAAACTCAATTACGGAAATATTGCACTCATGTGGCGAGGCGGTTGTATCATTCGCAGCGCATTTTTAGGTAAAATCAATGAGGCCTACACAAAACACCCGCGATTGAAAAACCTCATGCTCGATATATTTTTCAAGCGAGGCATTCGCCACAGTCAAAAAGGTTGGCGCAATGTAGTAGCGGTAGCTGCTAAGCGTGGCATCCCTGTGCCAGCAATCAGCACCGCTTTGGCTTTCTTTGACAGCTATCGAACTGAGCGTTTGCCTGCTAATTTGCTGCAAGCCCAGCGCGATTATTTCGGTGCTCACAATTACGAGAGAATCGACAAACCCCGCGGCGAGTTTTTCCACACCAATTGGACCGGACGAGGCGGTGATGTTTCTTCATCCACATACAATGTATGAAAAATGAGTGATCCCGCGCACGCTTTACGCAATTTCCAACCCACCAAGAAATTTTTTATTGGTATCGATTCCGATGGATGTGTTTTCGATTCCATGGAAATTAAACATCAGGAATGCTTTGCTCCTATGTTTATCAAGCATTTCGGACTTCAGGCTGTTAGCAAATATGCGCGTGAAGTTTGGACATTTGTAAACCTGTATTCCAAAATGCGTGGTTGCAATAGGTTTCATGCTGTTCTACGAGCATTAGATATCCTGCGAAAACGTAAAGAAGTGCGGGCGCGTGGTGTAAAAGTTCCGCATTTCCCAGCCCTGGCAGAGTGGGTGCAACGCGAAACCAAGCTGGGAAACGCCACCCTCAATGCCGAAGTAGCCAGCGGCAATGAGGGCCTCTTGCCGATCCAAGCTTGGAGTGAGTCCGTAAACGCCGCAGTAAAAGACATTGCTCACGGCATACCACCATTCCCCCTTGTTTCCGAAACCCTTGCCAGAGGCCAAGCACAAGCCAATTGCATTGTGATATCACAAACGCCGACCGATGTGCTTGAACGCGAATGGTCGGAAAATAATATTGTGAAATTCGTCGAGATTATCGCCGGCCAGGAAATGGGCACCAAGACGAAGCATTTGACACTCACCGCAAAGGGAAAATTTGAGAATCACAAAACCCTAATGATTGGCGACGCCCCCGGTGATCAATCGGCCGCAACAGACAATGACGCTCTCTTTTTCCCAATCAATCCCGGGAAAGAGGCAACAAGTTGGGAACGGCTGCATAACGAGGGGTTGGATAATTTTTTTGCCGGCACATTCGCTGGTGACTACCAGCGACAATTGCTCAATGAATTTGAAAGTTGTCTTCCTGAATTGCCCAGTTGGTAGCTAGTCTTCAAGCTCTTCGTCAGTTGGTTTGCGGTCACATAGCTTTGTTAAACGCGCCCGTTCAACCTGTCGACGGTAGGTCTGTTCCACTCGTAATTCATGCCGACCTAGTTCCAGTATATCTCCCACTTTAGCAAACGTTCCCAACCGCTTGGTTATCAAGCCACTCACAGTGGTTACTCCAATGTCATCACACGCTTCATTAGTCATTTCCTCCAGTTCATGGAGCGGCATAGTGCCTTCGATTGACCACGTCACCTCATCAATCTCTTCAAAATATGGTTTCTCATGATCATCAAACTCGTCCTGAATTTGTCCGACGAGTTCCTCTAGAATATTCTCAATCGTTATCATGCCCACAGTGTCACCATATTCATTCACAACCAGACCAAAATGGAGCTTCTTATTGAGGAAAATTTGAAGCAAGCCCTCTAAACGGGCGGTTTCCGGAACATAAACTATATCACGCGAAAATTTCTTTAAATCCTTTGCTGTCTTGGCACTCAGCCGTTGGGCATACAAATCCTTTATGTGCACCACACCGAGCGTCTCATCAATAGACCCTCCCTCACACAATGGAAACCGAGAATGCCGGGTTTCCTCAGCAAGTTCCAAACATTCCTCAATTTTTGATGTCGTATCAAATCCAATTATTTCACGACGAGGCCGCATCACATCTCGCGCAATGCGATTCTTCAGGTCAAAGGCATTAAGAACCAGATCACGACTGAATTCATCTTTTGGCGAACCATCACCCGCAGCACCAATCATCATTCGCAATTCCTCTTCCGAATGTTTGTGTGCATGTTCATCAACTTCTGCCAAACCTACCTGTCGTAAAAGCCATAGTGCACAATTATTTAAGAGCCAAATAAATGGATACATTATCCAATAAAACCAGCGCAAGGGATAAGCTATCCACAGACTGGTTGATAGTGAACGCTGAATCGCAAGCCATTTGGGGGCCATCTCACCTACGACAATGTGTAAAACAGTGATTACCCCAAAACCAACTGCGTAAGAAATAGTACGCCTTAAACTACTGCCCTCTTCTATTAACACACTTCCATTGATTGTTATATCATAAATTGGCCCTAGAAGTTTATCAAAAATTGGGTGTCCCACATATCCTAAAGCCAAACTTGCTAATGTAATGCCTAATTGACAAGCACTCAGATATGCATCGAGATTTGACAAGAGGTGCCTTGCCATTTTTGCCCTACGTTGTCCTTGGGAAACTAAAGGTTCCAGCTGTGTATCACGCACCTTAACTAGGGCAAATTCAGCTGCGACAAAGAACCCGTTCAAAAAAACCAAAAAGGCAACTGCACAAAGCAAAAGGCTAACAGTAATGACCTCGCCCCATTCCACCTAAACTCGTACCTCTCCAAAGACTACTTTCAAAATGTCGGGCAAACTGACCATTCCAAGTTCCTGCCTGCTTTTGTCGAGGATAATCACCGCACGTTGTCCTGACCGTTGCATCAATTGTAGCAGTTTTTGCAGGCGAATATCCTCATCCTGATACAATGCAGATTCTAGAAAATCGCACACCGGCCGACTCCATTCACTTTCCGGCATGAAAATCAAGCGGCGCAAATTTATTACACCCACAATTCGTCGACGGTCTCCACTGCCCTCCCAAACAGGAATCCGTATGTATGCTTCAACTGAATATTTTTTCACTACCTCCGCTACTGACATTTCCGATGTAACTTCTGGTAGATCTTCAAATGGCACGGCCAAATCGCGCACGGGGATATTCTGCAAATCCAGCACTCGATCTATCATCTCACGCTCATCTTCTGTGAGGCTTTGAGAACTTTCAATCATTACCTGCCGCAATTCCTCGCGGCTACCAAATAAGTGATCCTGCAATTCCCGCCCACCCGTCAAAAAAAGAATCAATCTAGACACTCCCCGTAGCACATTGACCAATGGGCTTAAGGTGAAATTTGCCATTGCAAACAAATGTGAAAGATAAAAGCATAATTGATCTGGATATTTACGGAAAATAATTTTAGGCAACAATTCGCATAAGGTGAAAAATAGCAGTGAAAACAATATAAACAGAACCCAATAAGTACATGAAATTACGTTCAAATGAACGAGCATCACTTTCGGAGAATCGATTCCCATCAGGTGCTGTATCAAAAACAGCGAAGACAGGAACACAAACAAATTTGCAAGTGTGTTTCCAACCAGGATTGTCCAAAGCATATCTTCCGGTTGATCCATAAATTTCTGGAGTCGTTCCGCAGTAGCGTTTCCTTCACGGGCTTTGCGACGAAGGCGCAAGCGACTCAACTCCGCAAAGCCAGTCTCCATCCCGGAAAAAAAGAAGGACAGCCCCAAACAAGCGACGTACCCTACGCAGAGTATGATCCACTGTACAAGGCTCATCGCATTTTGCCTAATTTTTGTGCGACTACCTCCAACACACGCCGCCCATCTGCTTGGGTAACTTTTAGGTTCAAACCGCTGAAATTTATCTCCGTTCCAACCGGTGGTATCAAATCTGATTTCGAGGCAACCAAGCCACCTATCGTGTCGACACCTGGCGTGCGTTTCAGTTGCGGATATTCACGCCGAAAATCCTCAAGCCACACATTGCCACTGAGGCACCATTTGCCGCTATCGTCTCGCTCCATGCGAAACTTTTCGCTTCTGCCTTTTCGGCGCAACCTACCGACCACATCGGACAAAATATCTTCAAGCGTAACCAGCCCGACAGTGGTCCCAAATTCATCCAAAACGATGGCCATACCATGTCGTTGCCGCTGAAAACTTTTCAGCAACTCTAACAGATTCATTTCCTCGGGAACGTAGGAAGGAAAATCAATCACTTCCATCATATCAATGTCAGGATTCTTCAATAATCTTGCCGTATTGAGAATACCCACGATATTATCAGGGGACCCATCGAACATCGGCAAACGCCGGTGTTGATACTTGCGAATGGCTAACAATATTTCCTTTGCAGGTAGATCGTGTGGAATGCTAGCCATTAGAGAGCGCGGCTTCATGAGTTCGGCTACTGACCGACGATCGAGCTGCATAATTTGCAGGATAATTTCCTTCTCCGATATACCCAAAGTGCCAGATAGCCAACCCAATTCCACCAGCTCGCTGTATTCATCATCAGTTACTGATGTTAATGGTTCAATGTTTTTTGGAATCATCCACATCAACTTGTTGTTGATACCTTGGGCAACGACACGCACCGGTCGAGTGATTCGCACCATCCACAACATGTAAAAAGCCACAAGTGGAGCCCACGTCTCCGGCTTTCTCATTGCCAGTGTTTTAGGTACAACTTCACAAAAAAGAAACAAAACGGCAGCTAAAGATATAGCCAGAATAACGTAATACTGTTGATCGATCTTCAAGCTAATCACTAACACAGTGGCAATTATAGCTCCGTGAGCCATCGTATTCCCAAGAGCAATGGTAGCCAACAAATCCTGTGGAGAAGAAAGGAGCTTACGGACAAATGCTCCACGTGCCGGGTTTTGAATAGATATCTGGCGCAAACGCCACTTCCCCAAAGTCAACAAAGCTGTTTCGGCCATCGCAAAGAAAAAGCCGATGACAGTAAATAACAACAATAGTGCCAGCTCAGTGAAGCACTGCATGGCTGCAAAAATGTTGTCCAAAAATTACACCAAGAACAAGTGATTTCGAGAGGTTAGGCATCAGATCAAAATAGTATTACGACGCAGGAAAGTAGGAATATCGAGATCCTTGCCGTCGTACAAATTGGGCTCCCCCTTATCAAAGCAACCTTTAGATATGGACACTAATGGTAGTTGTTGTTGTGCAAAAACATTGTCAGCGGTGCCAGAAGAAAGCTTTTCTCTGTTAATTACACGATTCAATTGGCTATCGAGTGGATTATTCCCAGCTTTCTCATCCAGTTCGTATTCGGGCAAATCCATTTCTGAATATGGGACCATTACCATGGCACTCACGCAATTGATCGCTGCTTCATCAATGTGCACGCCTAATGCTAACTGCGCCAATGGCGCATTCACTTTGATATGATCCACAAATTCCTGCACTTCATCCATGGAAAGCAATCCATCGCCAATCAGACTAATTACAAGTCCTTTCGTTTCACGTAAATATCTTCCGGCGTCAAGAAACGGGTGTTTCATCATGGCCTTCACTAAAGCACTCACACGGCAATCCCCAGTTACCTCAACGGTAGCCAGTGCACTTATGCAGTGTTGATCTCCCAAAATTGATCGTACTTGCGCAAAATCAATATTTAACATCCCATCCGGCAGCATTAATCGACCAAAAGCCATCAAAGATTCGAGCACATGATTGTTTGATGCCTCAAAGCATTCGTGAACCGTACTGCTCTTGCACTGTTCTTCCATCACGACCTGGTTTGGTATTCTCACAACGGTGTCAGCCACCTGTAAAAGTCGTTGCAAGGACAATTGAGCTTCTTCCGTTCGACCTTCCAGATCTAGAGGTTCGGTGACCATGACAACTACCAAAGCACCGCACTCAGCAGCAATTTCAGCAACAACCGCCGCACCACCCCCTCCCATGCCCCCTCCCATGCCAGCAACAATAACTACAAGATCCGATCCTCTCAATTTCTTTGCAATTCGCTCACGAGCAGCACGAACGCATCTAGCCCCTTCACCTGCATCCCCACTACAACCCCAGCCGCGCCGAATCGTTTCCCCCAGTTGAATTTTTTCTGCCAATTGACAGCGCTGCAATTCCTGACAATCCGTATCCAGTAATAGAAATTGTGTGGCTGGGAAACCAATTGCCGCAAGTTTATCCACCAAGCGCAATCCAAGTGATCCCAATCCCACAACCTTTACGCAAATATCCTGCCCTTTAATCATCATATTATCTACAAACAAACCAACTCATCAGCCCACGGGCATTTTTCCCGCGTTGGCTCACTTGCTGAGCACCGTATTTCACCAAGCCGATTGCTGTAACATACTCGGGCTGGTTAAGAATATCCTGTGGGCCGTTTTCACTAAACTCTTGGCCAGCAACCACATCCATTTCAAATATCTGACTAGCAAGCATTTTAATCTGTGGCGTGCGGGCCCCCCCTCCGGCCAGCAACACTCCCCCACTAATGCTTTTCAATAATCCATTTTTCAAGAGATCATTTCGAATGAGGCGAAACAACTCATCCAAGCGAGCGTTCATAATCTTATGTAGATGCCCAAGATTTACCGATTTATCGTCAAGACCAACATCACTTGAAAAATTAACCATTCGGTCCATCACGCGTAGATTTGGAACAGCACTGCCATACTCAAGCTTCAGTTTTTCTGCACGCCCGCGGGATAGCTTTAGGCCAACTCCAATGTCATTGGAAACATGCTCGCCACCCACCCCTAACACGCCACTGTGTCGAAGTGATCCATCTAAGTAAGCAGCATATTCGGTTGTGCCTGCCCCCAAATCAATTAAAATCACTCCCTGCTTGCCCAATTGCGGCGTCACCGCAGCCAGTGCACCAACTCGCCCATTAAAAGCCACATCCTCAACCTTGATCCCCAATCCATTCACCACACGTTCAGGGTTTTGGATTCGCGTGGCCTGACCACAGACCACATGCACATCCACCTCTAAACGCGAAGCCAAACGGCCCACCGGGCTTTCCACATCTTCCTGACCGTCCACTCTAAAATGTTGGCGAATGGTGTGCAAAACAGAGTAATCGGGTGGCAATTGTGGCCGCGCATTGCGCACCACCTTACGGATGTCATCCTCAGCAATCTCACGGTCTACTGAAGCAATCGGATGCACTCCTCGATTATTGAATCCAGAGATGTGTGCACCTGTTATGCCCAGATACACACTGCCAATCTCTACATTCGAATATTCTTCCGCCTTCGCCAACGTCTCGCGAATAGTTTCTTCTGCCAAATCCGCATTGATTATTTCACCCTTGCGCACAGATTCACGAGAAGAAGTCGTACCAATGCCAACAATATTTAAAACGCCTTTGTCATCTAGTTCACCCACCACAGCGCACACCTTGCTGGTGCCAACCTCCAACCCAACAATGATTTCACTTTTATCAAACATTAATTCATCCGGCGGCATTCGCAGCCAAGACCACGATCTCATTTAAAGTTATCTCATTAGTGAGGTCATAATAATATACCGGAGTTTTCGGAGCCATTTGCCAACCCTCCAACCAAACGCGCAATTGATCAAAGCTCCAAGGACCTGACTTTTGGCCGTTGAGGGGGAGGGGCATGACCGAAACTCCTTTGAAGAGCTGCACTTCAGTGGGGAGAACAGTTGTCGATGGAGCAACCATCCAACGCACCGGCAAGTTGTTCTTAATGGATAAATCTAACGTTGCAATTGCCCGGTTGTGCTTACGACCCAAATCATGAATCTGGCGCCAGCGAGCCAACTGGCGGTCCAATCCAAGCAGATGCAACCTCACCGTCGCGCCCTGCCAAGTGGTTACTCTCATTGTCTCCCTTCCTGTTACATCGATATGCCGCATATGAGCTAATCCCGCCATGGAGGAAAGATCGAAGCGACTGATCAATTGTAATGCCGCAGAAACTTGAGATGATTTTATTGAGCGACCGGGCAGCAGATCATTCTGATTTACCCCCACCAAAACCGGCAGCCATTTTTCACTCCGCTTCAGAACCAACGGCTCCATCACAAAACCATGCTCATCGAGCCAGAATATGTTACGTTCCAGATTTCCGTTTGCGTTCTGCGTATACAAAACCACCTGAGCTACCGGTTTACGCTCCAAAACGCGGATACGAAGCGTGTGAGGCAACTCTCGATCTACAGCCACCGATTCGATCAAAGGCACCATTTCCAAGTCGCGCTTCACTCGCATCAAATCCAGCTGAAATAAATTATCACCCTTTTGGGGGCCGGCCCACCGGCGGATTTGTGCCGGGTCGATTACACCGTTAGTACGAACATCTATCACTCGAATAGAAAATTGTTCGTTTTGATTAAAACCCACTTGAACCAGCCACTCTCCACCACGCCACGCGACTAAAAAAATCGCAACCACTCCGAGTAAAAACCCGATCGCCTTGGTCGCCGAGCGCACTCGCTGCTGCCTCACCTTCTGGATTGGCAGCTCCACATTTATCAACGTGTGTTTACGGCCGCGCCTGTTGCGTTTTCGCTTTCCTCCCCACATGGTCAATTGTGCTGCAATGCCAATTCAATCATGCGCTGACAAAGCATTTTGAATTCCATTCCCATCGCCGCTGAGGCCACAGGCAACAAACTTGTTTCCGTTAAGCCAGGCAGTGTGTTCACTTCCAAAACATGCGGTTTCAACCTGGCATCGAGCATCATGTCCACCCGCCCAAAATCCCGACCTCCTACCGCACCAAATGCTTTCAGCCCGAGTTGCCAAATGGATTCTATTTGTTCGGGCGGCAGATCGGCCGGGCAAAAATATTCTGTGGCACCTACAGTGTATTTGCTCCGGTAATCGTAGGCCCCATGTTTGGGTTTAACTTCCACAACCGGCAACGCCTCATCGGCCAATATGGCCACGGTGATCTCACGACCAATGATTCGTTCCTCGCAAAGAATGCGATTGGAATACTTGCGAGCTGCAACCAAGGCGGCGTCCCACTGCCCAACTTCATCCACTAGTTGCAACCCGACACTGGATCCCTGTCGAGCCGGCTTCAGCACCCAAGGCGCAGCCAATCCAACCGGGATCGATTCGCTTCCATCATTCAACATTAGCCATCGTGGTGTAGGAATGTCGCGTTCCCTGAAGGCATGCTTGGTTAGTTCTTTATCGAAGGCGATACGACTTCCTCTGACTCCTGTGCCGGTGTACGGAATCCTTTCTTTTTCCAAACGTTCCTGCACCTGCCCGTCTTCCCCATATTCGCCATGCAATGCCAAGAACACAACTTCCGTTTTGGGATCTAGCTGCCAGCCCGGCTCTTGCGGATCCAACTCATGAACATAATGACCTAAAGTGTCCAAAGCCCGAATCACAGCCTCTCCCGAGCACAACGACACCTCCCGCTCCTGCCCCGTTCCTCCGAGCAGGACAGTGATGTGATATCGTTTCTCCAAACCTCCTCGAACCTGAGTGTACACATTCCCCCTTATAAAACAATCTCGTTCTTGGAAAATTTAGGCCAAGAGCGGGTTATTCTCCAACAATTTGCACCTCGAGCTCAAGGTCGATACCGCTTGCTTCCCGTACTCTTTTACGCACCAGATTAAGTAGCTCAATCAGGTCAGCCGCTGAAGCCGTTCCATCATTTGTGAAAAAATTACCATGCTCGTCGGAAACGCTCGCACCTCCTACACTTATTCCCTTGAGCCCACATTCTTCCACTAACTTGCCGGCAGGTTTTTCATCTGGATTTTTGAACATACACCCGGCACTGCTGGCATTCGGCTGACTCATGGTGCGGCGTTGTCGATATTTCTCCATGTTTATTCGAACGGCTTCAAAATCTGATGGTTCGCCATGCAGCACCGCTCCAAGCGCTATGTTATTCATTAACATAGGACAACTTCGGTACGTGGCCTTCATTCCAGAAGACCCCCTTTCATCAATCCGCCCGGTGTGTGTCATGAATCGCACCCGCTCAACGACATCAAAAATTTCAGAACCCATGGCGCCTGCATTCATCCTCAATGCGCCGCCCAAGCAACCCGGTATACCCTCCAGAAACTCTAACCCAGCCAGTCCAGCATCACGTGCTGCATTGGAAATGTGCTTAAGCCGAGCACCGGCGCCACAAAAAAGCTCCCTCCCTTTAATCTCAATGCGAGACAATGCATCATTCTTCAAAACGATCACCACACCCCGGATGCCACCATCACGAATCACTAGGTTGGATCCTCGTCCCAGCATAAAAATTGGGATATTGTTTGCCGCACAATACTTAAGAACCTGTGAGAGGTCCGGTTCACAAGCCACCTCAATCAGGACATCAGCGGGACCCCCAACCCGAAGGGTGGTGCGAGACGCCAGCTGTTCATTTACAATAACATTACTATCCCCGCTAAGCATTTCTTGAAACGCCTCAACATGTGAACAGTCGTTCATTGTTAAATCTAGTGCTACTTGATGCGCCACGTGGGTGATATCTCCTGCACCCATAAAAACTACCACATCGCCTGGGCGCATGGCTATTCGCACTTTCTCGCGAAGCAACTTCAGAGTTGCCGCATAAGCAACCGATTGCCCGCCACTCTTAATTTCTGACACCAGTCGCTGGCCGCTGACATCAGCAATCGGATCTTCGCTTGCTGCATAGACTTCGGTCACCCAAAGCAAGTCTGCCACTTCAAAACACTTGGAAAATTCATCGAGCAAATATTGGGTACGCGAGTATCGATGTGGTTGAAACGCCACGACCAATCTTCCTCCACATTTTTCCTTGATCGCCTGTAACGTCGCCCTGATCTCCATCGGATGATGTCCGTAATCATCAAAAATTCTGTAATGACCATCGTAAAACAATTCTTGCTGCCTCCGGTTGGCCCCGTAATAAGTAGCCAAAGCGCTGGCAATTTCATTAGCTTGAAATCCGTTCTGGTGGAGGAACGCCACAACCGCCACCGCGTTAGAGATGTTTTTTTCGCCGAACAACAGGATCCGAAACTTGCCCAGTCGTTTCTTATGGTCCCAAATCACAAATCCCTTGGATGATTCAACTTCCACCCGATAATCCGCCGCGGGGCTGAATCCATAGGAAATTGTATTGTTCCGACTGGCGTACAAGTCCATCAACCGTGGATCATCCGCACAGTAAAATATTACACCAGTGGTTTGCTCCGCAAACGCGATGAACTCCTCGCACACTTCTTCGAAATTGGCATAGTATTCGAGATGCTCTTCATCAATGTTCAACACAATTGCCTGCTCCGCATGAAACTCTCGCAGCGTGCCATCGCTTTCATCGGCTTCCACAACAAAAAAATTATCTACAGAATCTCCCATTCTAGCATTACGCCCCAGTTGAGGAACGATGGCACCAATAGCATAATCAGGAGATTCTCCTAGCGCATTCAGGGTTTGCGTCAACAATGCCGTGGTGGTCGTTTTACCGTGCATCCCAGCCACGCATACTCCGCGGCGACGCTTAATCAAGGTGGCCAATAAAACAGCCCTCCGCACAATTGGAATTCCCTGTTTTTTGGCCATGGCCATTTCTGGATTGTCCATTCGAATGGCAGAGCTGTAGACAACCAATGCCGGCCGAGCTGACTGCAATTGATCCGACGCATGCCCTACAAAGGTTTTGGCACCGCGCTCGCAGAGTTGATGAATTTCAGAGTTTGCCTGCAGATCCGACCCGTAAACAGTAAAGCCCGAATCCAACAAAAGATGCGCCAACCCACTCATCCCGCATCCGCCAATGCCTACTAGATACACCACCACACTTTTGGGCGTACTGACTAACCACTCCTCTGTTTCTTCACCGTTCAAAGGGATCATACAAAGGCCACGGTGGACGTGTTCACATTCAACTGTCCATCACACCTTTTCCACAAGCTTTGAGAATACGCATAGCAATAAATTGTGCCGCATCTGGTCGATCCAGTGATTTCATAGCATTGGACATTTGCATTAACTTGTCCGCATCCGAAATCAAGCCGATTATTTGTTCGGCCAAGGCATCACTCGTACTTTTGGTTTCTTCCAACATACTTGCCCCCCCGTTTTCCACAGCCACGCGTGCATTTACGCGTTGATGGTCTCCAGCTGATGTAGGCAGCGGCACCAATATCGCTGGTGTTTTTGCAGCCGCCAGCTCTGCCAATGACGAAGCACCAGATCTACTGATTACCAAATCCGCAGCTCCCAACGCTAAAGGCATGTCATTGAAAAAATCATAAACCGCAGCGTGTACAGGAGAATTATTATACGCCTTTTTTACATCAACCAAGTCAAGCGCCCCACAGAGATGCAACCATTGAACATTAGGCAAATGCTCTGCCAATCCCGGCATGGCACTCAAAACCATCCGGTTCACACCCTGCGCGCCCTGACTTCCTCCGGTAACCAGAATCAATGGTTTGGCAGGATCAAATCCCATCTGTTTGCAGCACTCCTCGCGATTTTGATCTCTAAATTCAGAGCGAACAGGAGTTCCGCTTTGAATGATTTGATTTTGTCCGAATCGCTCACGAGCTCCTTCAAACCCAATGAAAATTTCATCAACCCAACGCGAAAGCAATCGATTAGCTCGTCCCGGAACTGCGTTGGATTCATGCAAAAAAGTGGGAATTCCGATTTGAAAACCGACCCGGATTGGCGCCGCAGCGGTGAAACCACCCATCGCCAATACAGCATCGGGCGGGTTGTCCGAAAAATGATGGCGAACTCTACAGATAGCTGATCGCAGACCAAGAAGAAAGCGGACCGGCCGTTTCAAGCTCAAGGCCACGGCCGGTATTTTCAAATGTGCAATTTCAGGAACGGTTGCAACGGCTTGTCGATCAATTTGTTTTTCTGATATTAATAGAGTTGTGCGTGCTTTGGCTTGAATCAATTCACGCGCCACTGCAACACCTGGGAAGAAATGCCCGCCGGTTCCACCACACGCAATTACCACGTGAGGTTGAGTAATGTCAGGCATCAGGAGGAGTCCGGCAAAAGTTCAGGCTGTGAAGGCTGCTGCCCAGAGAGCCCCGAATCATCAGGTTCTTCAATCATCTCATTGGCACGCAATTCAGCTTTATTTACGTTCGAGTAACTCGCAATGCTGAGCAATATGCCCACACCCCCCAACATCATAACCAAACTAGATGGTCCGTAACTAATGAATGGCAAAGGCAACCCTTTATTTGGCAAGGCACTGGTGACTACCCCAATGTTGATAAAAGCTTGAAGGCCGATCAAAAATGCAATCCCCGTACCAAGTAGCATACCAAACCGATCCCTAGCATTCCACGCGATGAACAAGCCGCTGCCTACTATCGTCATAAATACGATTACCACGACCAAGGTCGTCAAACCCAATTCTTGGCCGATTAGTGAAAAAATAAAATCAGTATGCAGTTCTGGCACAAAGCCATGTTTCGAATGACCGTTTCCTAGCCCTAACCCGGTAGTGCCACCCGAGCCCAGGGCCAACATGGCCTGATATGCCTGAAACCCCGTCCCTTCACGATGTTGTTCTGGATGCAAAAATGCCATGATGCGCCCCATACGGTGGGGATCATTCATGATGGCAATAGAAATAGCCGCAAAACCAACACCCATTGGTGGAATAAGATATTTCCAGCTTGTGCCGGCAACAAAAAGCAATATGCAGCATACCGAAGCTAAAAGCATTGTCGTTCCAAAATCAGGTTCTTTGAAGATCAATCCCAATGTGACTGCGATGGCAACTCCCGGTATTACTAGGCCATATTTAAATTCATGCATACGCTTAGCCTGCAAGTCTCCCCATGCAGCAATAGCAATAAGCAGTGTAATTTTAGCGAGTTCCGACGGTTGAAAGTTCATGAGGCCAAGGTCAAACCAACGACGAGCTCCGTTGAGTTTGATCCCGATCCCAGGCACCAATACCAGCACTAACATGAGCAACGTTACTCCAAGCAATGGCCAAGCTATAACCTTAAGCCAACGATAATTAATAGCCGCAGCAAAAAAACAAAGCAGCATCCCCAAGCCGGCTCCCCAGAGCTGCATAGTACGAAATCTTGCGCCGCTTTTTGGCACATCGGCACTATAGATCATCACAATGCCCAACGCCAGAAGGCCAGCTACACAAAATGCCAAGGTAGTAGTGGCGTATCGCATGGTAGGAAGGAAATGCAGCAAGCCACCGCACATTTCCTATTAGGCCTTAAACCTTATGGAGTCGGGGATGGAGCACCGGGCGGCAAAGGAAGTATCGGCAATCCAGTGACTGGATCAACGGGTGGACTAGCCCCAGTACCCGAACCGGGAAATGCCGGCAATCCGGCTGCTGGCGCGCGTGTCGACCGATCCGTGCCTGCTGGCAATTTCAACTTTTGGCCAATTTTCATGCGGGTTGGGATAACATTAGGATTGGCCACCTTCAAGTCACCCACTTTCACTCCGTGCTTCAGCGCAATATGCCCCAACGTGTCGCCGGATTTCACAGTGTAACTAGCATCATCGTCAACCGGGTCCGGAGCGGGCGGCAATACCGATTTCGCTGGTATGGTAATTTTTTGGCCTATTTTCATACGTGTCGGGATAACGTTCGGGTTGGCTCGCTCAATCGCACTTGAGCTCAAGCCATATTTCCTTCCAATTGTCCAGAAACTGTCCCCGCTCACAACAACGTGCTCCGTGCTACCTAGGGAAAGTAGGCTCTGTGGAGCAGGCTGAACAAGTGGCGTGACTGGTGCCGGCAAGAGTCCAGCCGGATCACTCGCGGTCCCAGAAGCTGATACTGACGGAGGAAATGCCTCAGCTGTGAGCGGCAACGGAGGCAATCCTGGGTTGGCGGGCAATTCCGGCAATGGTGGTGGTGTTGGAGTAGAAGATTCCGGAAGGAGAGGAGGCGTAGGTTGTGGTTTCACATCCACAATTTGCGCCATCTCTGTCGCGGTGGTTTCATCCTCGCCCTTTTGCTTGCACCCATGAAGAAGTATAACACTAAAAAATCCGATGTGCAGCAGCACTACAACAATGACAGCCATACGCATGTTTAGCCGACCACGTTTACCACCTTTAAAATTCATTCCTGGCGGAACAATTGGATTGGTTTCCTTCATAATTTCACCTCATAATTTAGTTGCGGAACCCCTTCGGGTTATCCTCCTTTTGCGCGCCATCAAAACAACGAGACGCATTAATAACGGTGAGACAGATCTGCGTAAAACTCTTTGTGCAAAACTTGCAAACAGCGTGTGAACAGTCACCCACGGTTGCATTGAGTTTTCTCCCGAGCGCTTACGACGATTAATCGCCGCAACCTTCAACGGCAAGCCATTCCGCAACTGCTCTGCAAAATGATTCACCCCGGTGCTGGTAGCTGTCAAACATGTCAAAACTGGCGCACGCCGGCGACAGCAACACAACATCTCCGGGAACAGCATTCCTCCCTGCTTCGAACACACCTTCTACCAAATTTTCAAAAATATTGCAAGGAGCAAATAGGCTCCAAGCCGCTCGTAGAGATTCGCTTGTTTCTCCCACCAAATAAGCCCCTTTCACGCGCTGCCTCACATCCGGGCCAGCCGCGTGAAAATCAAGCGCCTTATCCTGTCCGCCGGCAATGAGCAAGATGTTTTTGGGCTCGCCCGCAACCGGCATTGTTCGTAACGCGCTGCAAAGCGCATGAACATTTGTAGCCTTAGAATCATTGAAATATTTCACCCCATCCGCCTCGGCAATCAACTCGCACCTATGCGAACCAGCCTTAAAATTGCACATTGAGGGAATCATCTGATCGACGGATAACTTCATTGCACGCCCCACCAAAACCGCGGCTAGAAGGTTTTCAGCATTGTGGCGCCCGTCCAGCTTACATTTTTCAAGATCCAAAATCGGCCCGGCCCACTCCGGCAACCGACTGATCATCAGGCTACGGTTGAGATATAAATCTGCCGCTTCATCTGTGGCACTAAAGGTAATGACTTTGGATGGAATTTTGATGCCCAGCCGTTGCAACTCCTGCCAAGCATCCCACTGGATGATCGCATGATCAAATGGTTTCTGATTTTCAAAAATCCGCGCCTTGACCCGAATGTAATTTCCCATGCTGCCATGTCGATCTAAATGATCCGGCGCCAAGTTCAACAGCACTGCGATGTTGGGCCGGAACGAAACGATGGTTTCCAGCTGAAACGAACTAACCTCAAGAGTGACCACATCCAACTCGCGCGTTTGGTCAGCCACCGCACTCAGAGGCGTCCCAATATTACCCGCCATCACGGTACGCCGCTGGTTTTGGTTAAGGATGGCGGAAACCAATTGGGTCGTTGTGGTCTTGCCGTTGGTGCCTGTGATGCCGATAGCAAGGCAATCGGATTCCTGCCAACCAAACTCTAATTCGCTCCAAACCGGTATGCCTCGATTTTGTAAGCTCGTAATTTGGGGCTGATCCATCGGCACCCCGGGGCTTACGACAGCCAAGTCAAAGGCATCAGGCAAAACGCGATTTTGACCCAATTTACATTCAATCCCACGCGCACTCATGGCCGCGGCATACTCCGTTAGTGCTGGCGATTGCGCACTATCCACCGGCGTCACTTTCACTCCCTTGGTTAGCAACAATTCAATTGCCGCCCGACCGCTTAAACCCAGGCCGATCACGCACACACTTTTACCCACCAAGTCGTCCATGATTTAGCGCAGCTTCAGGGTTGCCAACGCCAAAACCGCAAACAATATGCCCAAGATATAAAAACGCATGACCACCTGATTTTCGTGCCAACCTTTCTTTTGAAAATGATGGTGAATCGGCGCCATCAAAAAAATGCGGTGTCCTACGCCTGTTCGATATCGTGTCCATTTGAACCAACCTCGTTGCAGAATGACTGAAAGAGCCTCCAACACAAAGATTCCACCAGCGATTACCAGCACAAAGGGTTGATGGATAAGCACGGCCATGATCCCCAGCGAGCCTCCCAATGCCAAGGAACCCGTGTCGCCCATGAATACACGCGCAGGAAAACAGTTGAACCACAAAAAGCCGAGGCCCGCACCAATCATCGCCGCACAAATCACCGAGAGTTCGGATGCGCCAACCACATGTGGAACCAGAAGCTCTCGCGATATTTCAGCGTGTCCGGCGATAAATGTGAAAATGTAAAAAACAAACGAGACAATCAGCGTACAGCCAATAGCTAAGCCGTCAAGACCGTCAGTTAAGTTCACCGCGTTGGAACTGCCGACAATCGCCGCGATGGTAATTGTCATGCCCACCAAGGCAGCAACTGATAAGACCGCCTTGTTCGTCGGTGCGGAAAGCACAGGTCCCTTCAGAAACGGCACCATCACATCAGTAATCAACTCGCGTGTGGAATCCAAGCGCCACAAGTAAACTGCAATGAATCCGGCGAGGAGAACCTGCACCACGAGTTTTACTTTCTCCGTCAGCCCTTTGCTATCTTGCGACGTCACTTTGGAGTAGTCGTCATAAAAACCGAGAAGACACAGCCCGAGCATCGAGAGCAATGTAAGGGTAACCATTGGATTCCACTGCGCCCACAACAAAGCCGAAATATCGATTGCTCCCACAATCAACAAGCCCCCCATTATCGGCACGTTACGCTTACTGATACCATCGCTCATGCCACCCCCCTCACGCGCCCTATCTTCATACTCCTGGCGCGCTAGATATTTCAGCCAACGAATCACATGCGGGCCCAGCCACCAGCAAATGAACAGCGCCGTCACTGCGGCTCCAGCGCTACGAAAGGTGGAATACTGGAAGACGTTCAGCGGTGACAGCAAATCCCCCCACTGGTCGTGATCATTCTGAGTCAGCCATTCCGGCAATTGACTGAGATAGTAAAACATCCTCCTTGTCCGCCGCAGCGGTAATTAAAACAATTCCTCAACCTTTTCCACCCGAGCTACACGTGAAGCTTTCAATAATACCACATCACCCGGCTGAAGCCATTCGCGTAAAATACTCACTGCTTCTTTGGCCTCCGCAACAGAAGCTATCCGGGCCAATCCCGCCTCATGGGCAGCCTTTGCTGTTACCTCCGCAAACTGCCCCACGGCAATTAAACCTTCAGCCAATTCAGCCACCTCCCGGCCTGCTTCCTGATGCGCCGCAATTGCGTGTTCACCCAATTCCGCCATCTCTCCCAGCACCACGTAGCGCTTTCCTGCACCAGAAATATTAACCAACGTAGCCAACGCCGTCCGCGTGGAATCGGCATTGGCATTGTATGCATCATTCAGCCACCGCACCCCCTCGCGCTCACTCAATTCCAACCGCATACGCGACACCGGAGTTGCGGCCAAACCGGACATCATTTTGTCGCGGCACATTCCCAATTCCCCCCCCATAGCCAAGGCCAGCGCTGCGTTTCCCGCCTGATGCTCACCCAACAAAGGCGTGCGGTAGTCGCCGCATACCTCCCCAATGGGCGAACGCAACGTAAATTGAGTACCCTTTTGACTCACTCGCACATTCAGAACGCGCCAATCATTGGTTGCCCCAAAGCCAACGGTGACGACCGATGCTTGACTGCGCTTAGCCAATGGCTTAACCCAATCACCATCGCCATACAGAAAAAGTTTTCCACTGGCTGGCAACAACTCAGCAAGCATGCCTTCCTCATGAGCCACCCCCTCTAGATTCCCAAAGTACTCCAAATGCTCATGGCCAATACCGGTGAGTAGCCCATATTGTGGCTTCGCCATTCGCACCAAGGGCGCCAACTCACCCGGATGATTCGTGCCCAATTCCACCACGGCAACTTGATGCCGCGACTCCAACTGCAGAAGCGTTGCAGGCACTCCAATGGCATTATTGAAACTCGCCTCACTACAGAGTGTCTCGAATTGAGCACGAAGAATGGACGCTAGCATATCCTTGGTAGAGGTTTTGCCATTCGATCCGGCTACAGCAATTAATGGCAAATCGAATTTGCGCCGATGAGCATTCCCGAGTTGGCCCAAGGCCAAGCACCCATCAGGAACCATCAAACAGGGCACCAAGCCTTTTATTGACTCATCTAGTACCACTGCCGAAGCACCTTTACCAAGGGCTTCTTCGGCAAATTGATTGCCATTGAAATTTTTGCCCCGCAATGCAACAAAGAGATCCCCGGGTTTAATCTTTCGAGAATCCGTGCAAACACGCTGAAAAGTGGCTTGGGAATCTAAACCCTGCGATTCGCCGCCACAGGCATCAATTGCAAACTGTAACGTTCGCTCCATCAATGTGCTGCCTCTATCGAGCTCAGCACGGTGCGCGCCACTTCCCGATCATCAAACGGCATCACTACGCCACCAATTTCCTGGTATGCCTCATGCCCTTTGCCGGCAATCAAAACGGTGTCGCCAGGAACCGCTGCTCGCAGAATTTCATCGATGGCTTGAGCTCGATCCAGTTCCATTCGCCACCCGTCCTCCGTTACGCTGGCGCAACCCTTGGCAATTTGTTTGGCAATCAACTCTGGCTCTTCATGTCGTGGATTATCCGTAGTGATGCAACTATTGTCAGCCAATTTCGCTGCAACCGCACCCATCTTGAAGCGCTTCCCAGAATCTCGATTGCCACCACAACCAAATACCACATACAATTTGCCTGGAGTTATCTCCCGCAAAGTAACGAGCGCTTGCTTCAGTGCATCATCAGTATGCGCGTAGTCAACATACACTGCGAATGTCTGCCCACAGCAAATAGGCTCCAGACGGCCAGGCACAGGCTCGACCGTCAAAAGTGCCTGAACGCATTCATCGACCGTAATGCCGATCCCTCTCGCCAGTCCTATGGCAGCTGCCGCATTGGCAACATTGTGGCGACCGATCAGGGGCATGGTGTAATCGTTTCCAGCAATTCGGAAACTGGTCTCCTGTTGTTCTAGCGCTAAATCTGTAAATCTAAATGCCGCATCTTTCGCTTCGCCAAATGTCCGCACATTGAATTCACCGATCAACCGCCTGCCGAATGGATCATCCGCATTCACAATCTGCTTGCCCGATTCCGTTTTCATTTCAAATAAGCTTCGCTTTGTCGCGAAATAACTTTCCATATCCCCGTGGTAATCGAGGTGATCCCGAGTTAGGTTAGTGAAAGCTGTTGCTGAAAATTTCAGCCCGGCAACACGGTTTTGTTTTATTGCATGCGAACTGACCTCCATTACGCAATACTCACAACCGCTCTGGACCATGCCGGCAAGG
This sequence comes from uncultured Verrucomicrobiota bacterium, assembly GCA_964616045.1. Taxonomy (GTDB): domain Bacteria; phylum Verrucomicrobiota; class Verrucomicrobiia; order Limisphaerales; family UBA1100; genus UBA1100. The sequence goes on from CAZTTU010000003.1 coordinate 43,305, forward strand.
TATTGATTAAGCTCAAGAGATTCTGGCGTTGTGCGCGCTGCGGGAATAATCCGGTCGCCCAAATCGTACTCCACTGTCCCAATTAACCCGCATCGCCGATTGGCGCTCTGCAATAAATGACGAAGCAGGAACGCCACTGAGGTTTTTCCATTCGTACCGGTGATGCCAACCAGCTTCAGTGATCGCGCCGGTTGACCGTAGAATGTTGCAGCCAACATCGCCAGTGCCTTACGTGAATCCGGAACCTGTAACACGGCAACTCCTGTTGGCACCACAACCTGTCTCTCAGCAATGACCAAGGACGCACCGCGTTGCACAGCATCCTGAACATGTTTGTGCCCATCAGTCTGGGCACCCTTCATCGCTACAAAAACCGTCCCAGGAGTAATCTTTCGCGAATCATAAGCAATTGATTCGCAGGGAAAATCCAGCGAACCCTGCAAAAGCTGGTGAGGCAGGCCGGCCAGCAATTCCTCAACGATCATGAGCTATCGCCCCTTCCGTTCAGAAACCAATAAATCTGGCTTGATACCAAGATAGCTGGCTGTCCGCTCGGCAATTGCCTTAAATATCGGTGCAGCCGTAAGACCACCATAATAATCACCCTTAGGCTCATCGAGCCCCACAAATATACACAAAGCAGGCTTATCGGCAGGAAAAAATCCAACAAAAGACGAATAATATTTCCCTGGAATGTATCCGCCCATACCCGCTTTTTGTGCGGTTCCAGTTTTCCCTGCAACGCTGTAATCCTCTAATACCGCACGACTGGCTGTACCTCCCTCACCCACGACTGTCTTAAGTGCTTCTGTAAGACCACGTGCAATTTGCGGACTGATGACCTGCCGGACTGGCTCCGGATGGTATTTCACCACCACCCGTCCTGATTCATCCCGTAATGAATCCAATAACATCGGACGCATGAGCTTGCCTCCATTCGCCACTGCGCTCAGCATCATCACCAGCTGAATTGGAGTCACCGCCACCTCGTGCCCCATCGGCACGCGCGTGATGGAGAGCTTATTCCATTTATTCAACGGGTGCACCTTGCCCCGCACCTCTCCGGGAAGACTAATATTAGTCCGTTCGCCAAAACCAAATTCCCGGATGTAATGGTGAAACCGAGGCGCCCCAAGATGGATTGCAATCTTGGCAGCCCCTATATTTGAAGATTTGGTGATGATCTTCTTGACCGATAAACTACCGTAAGCATGATGATCGTGAAGTCTTCGCCCCCCGTACAAGAAGGAACCTCTCTCACAATTGAAAATGCTTCCCAATGTTACTCGACCATCCTGCAAGCCCCCCGCCACTGTTACTATCTTGAACGTGGATCCCGGCTCCATCGTGTCAGTGACTGCACGATTACGACGTGAGGCTGCATGAAATTCACCCGGACGACTCGGGTCAAAATCAGGCCGATTCGCCAAGGCAAGGATCGCACCCGTTTGCGGTCGCACCACAATCGCCGTAATGCCTGCAGGTTTGTGCTTGGCCACCGCCTTTTCCAATTCCGCCTCCACAAATGACTGTAGACCAATGTCCAAAGTAAGCATGACGTTAAGCCCATTTCGTGGGGGGACATTTTGTCCACGCCATTCTACCACCTCGCGTCCCTTTGAATCGACTACTGTCTCTAACCAACCTGATGTACCGGTGAGCTTTGAATCCATAACCGATTCAATGCCTTCTTTACCCTTATGATCGGCACCACCCACAAATCCGAGCACGTGCGAGGCGAGATGCTTGTTATGATAGACACGTAATTGATCATCAACCCTGTCTACAAAAACCGATTTGCGCACACTCCGCAAAAACTGCTTCTCCCCTTTCATCAAGTCTTCCTTCCCATCGTCAAAATTCATTTCATTTAAAGCTACTCGTATCGCTTCCCATCTTTTTCGAGGAACCTTGCGTCTTAGCACTATATAACGGTTGGTACGCATTTGGCCTTGATCATTTTTAAATAGTTTTGGGGTTAGTTTTTCACGTAATTCAGCTTCATCCATTTCCAACAAAGGGGCAAGATTTCGTGCAATTTGGGGTTGAAATTTTCCGGTCATACTCGGATCAGCACACACTGTTTTTACAAACAGACTTGTGGATAACAGATTCCCGCGACTATCCAGTATATTTCCACGTTGCGGCTCGAGGATAAATCTTCGTTTAGTATATTTTTCCGCAGTCTCGGAAAGTGGATCGTGTTGTATCCATTGCAAATCAACCAACCGATATCCCAATATAACGAACGAGAGAAACATGATAGACATAAAAAATATGATCCATCGTTTCGCTTTGCCCCGCAAAACAGATTCATCTAAACTTACAGTTTTGCTCATGGCTGAAGGTCTTATTATCGGATTGCCGCGTGAATGGACGCACTTTCTGTGCTCGCAGAATCTGTCATCGCCCGCTCTTCCCTTCCCTGCTCAACTATAACTCTGATTCGTTCTGGAGGGGGAACCTGCAAGCTCAGATCCAATTGTCGCAGGCGAGCATCCAATTCCTGTGGTGACATCAAGAACGCTAATGTATCTTTCCGAGATTTATTTTCGCGCTTTAATTGCTCCAGTTTGATTTCGCTCTCCTTGATTAATTCACCCAAGGAATTGATCTGCTGTTTCTGCCACACATATCCCAAACCAAGACTGCAAGTGACTAGACAAATCAAGGTCGCCTTAATTGCCGGCCCAAAACGTACTGTAGATTTCACTTTCTTACCGCTCACACGTTCCTCCACTAATTCGTCGGCACAACCCGTATAAACCGCTGCCCTCCTGTAGCCCTTACTGGAACGGCAATTGGGTTGCCTGTTCCCCGTTGGATTCCTCCAGAATTCTCCCAATTTGTTTTGTCAGAAGATGTTTGCACCACATAACGTCTTCCGACTTGCGAATTGAACCGCAAATTCATGCGGTTGCCTGCTTGTTCCAAAATGGCTGGCACTGGGACCCTCCTCATATCATTTACTTGATTTGCATTAAGTCTTGCTGCACCTCGCATAGCTTCTACTCGTTGAGTCGCAGTCAAAGCCCCTGAACGACGAATTGTCCCACTTTTAGTTCCACTTGGTGCCGTCATTGTTCTCGACCGCATTGTGAAACGACTCTTGGTAGACGACATCATCCGGCGGCTCGCATATTCCTTCATTACCTGTTGAGCAGGATCGCGGTTGGCGGATGTCATAGGAGCACGGTTATTTACTGACTGTTTCGCCATTGAGAACCGCACCCTTGATTTTGCAGCAGATGCGCTGGGGACTACCGCCCTTGAAGTTAAACTTCTCCGCATAGAAATACTTTGTCGCGTACCTGAATAGTTCCGTGCTGACTGCCGCAGTGTTACGTTGGCAGCCCTCGAAACCCCTGTATTCCCCGTTGATGATGAAGCCGTCGGGCGCACAGCACTTCTAGCCACATTTGAGGTTCTATCCCGATTAAGACCATATGCCCTGGAAGCTTTCGCTGCTGCGGGACGCATGCTCAACCGAGCCGCCCCATTGTTTATTGACCCATTTGACTGTCGCGTCTGGATCACTGGTGGCCTCGTAATCGATGGTCTTTCAGTGCTGCCACCTTCCAATCTCCGGGTTGACATCCGCACTGCCTCTTGCACTAATGTATTTTCAGCGGTTTTTGCGGCAGCAGCCCTCGCAACCTGTGACGCCTCCTGAACCACACTTTCATGCCTCACGATCGCCTCCTGCTTTTGACTTTCGCGTTTTTGTTCCAGCTGCCCTCCTGGCGTTACCGCCTTTTCATCGACCTTTAAGGCTAATGGCATTCGATTGGGCCCAATCCCTCCTTGTGTTACACTTTTTCCTTTTGCCAAATCCACACCTCCAACGTTTACTGAAAATCTTTGTCCTTTGAGTGTTGTGTTTTTCTGATTCACTACATCCACCCACAACACGATTGCTCGACCGTTTACATTTCCACTCGCAGCTACCATTCGCTGCTGATAAATCACTTTTGTATTCACTCGGAACTCTGCCCCTCCGGAAACAAGCCGTCCATGGACTTCAGAACTGGAACCATCCTTTGCCTCACAGTCCCATACCATTAACACTTCATTTCCCGCCTTAGCCATGCCGATGTTTCGCTGGATTCCTTTTGTGTAATTGTTTTGGCGTTTACTTACTCCCTTGGGCAATCCGTCCTCATTAAAATTGCGGAGATAGACGTCCAATAGATTACTCATTATATCTTCATCCTGCTGCGACCAAGCGACCACAAACCCTCCATTATCTTCCGCCACCAATCGAGGTTGAGAACAAAGTGCTTGTCCATCATCCAACCGAAATTCGTTTCCTATCGCATTACCCTGTCTGTCATATATCCGGCCCATTACGTGACTGCGCATAATTGGCGTACCAACGGTTGTTATTCCTTCATCGGTCTCCCCCATCCAACCAATAAGAAACCGATCGTCATTCAGAGCTATAACCGCAGGAGTAGACTGGTTCCATTTAATGCTTTGATTGATCGCAATTTCCCCGCCAACCCGAATTCCTAGAGGCGTATATCTCTGTGCGTAAATTCCCTTCCCATCGCCATCCTGCCCCTCACTTTCCCATGTCACCAACACGTCGCCCCGGCTGTTTACCGCCACATCAGGCTTGGTTTGATTTCCTCGCTTGTACCCATTCACTCCGGTCACGCCTGTAAGGTTTTGGCCAGAGGAATTTACAAACCGAACGTGGATATCACGATCCCTCCGACTACCTGATTCCCAGGAAACAACGGCACCTCCCTCAGGCATCAAAGCCACTCTTGGGTGTTTTTCATCGGTCCGCCCAGTATCTGCCGTCAAGCGCATAGGCCTCCCTTCCCCTTCCAAAATAACATTCAACCTGTGTATAACAACACGTTCCCCTTTGCTGGTAAGAGTAGAATTTTGCCACACCGCAAATCCTCCCTGAGGGCCGATAGCTACATCCGGATTTTGCTGGTGGCCCGGCAATTGCCCAAAGGGTAAAAATTCCTTTTCTGATCGACTAATCGCACTACTTCCGTGGTGCACAATTACAAAACAAAAACAAACCACAATTTGGATACGCTCTTTCATATTCGTTTTCAAATTATGTTCACATCTTCTCCAGCACTCTCAACTGCGCACTCCTCGCCCTTGGATTTGAAGCAATCTCCTCCTCCGTTGCGGAAATGGCCTTACGGCTGACCCATCTCATCCGCTGAGGGCGATCAACCCTTAACACTGGCACATCCTCTTCGCCTAACACATCATAATCGCGGGTTTCCACATTCCCATAATCCTTCACAATTCGATCCTCGCCAGAATGAAAAGTAATCACCGCCAATCTCCCCTCTTCTCTCAATAGACTTGAGACGGACTTCAGTCCTCGAGTCAGTTCCCTAAATTCATCATTTACCATTATGCGTAATGCCTGAAAAACCTTTGTTGCTGGATGAATTTTCTTTCCCCTTCTCGGCTTAACAGTTTCTATGATTTCTGCCAAAACTCTGGTCGTTTTGATTACTTTCTTTTCCCTAGCTTGGACTATCGCCCTCGCTATTTTTCTTGATTTCCGTTCCCCTCCCAATCGCCACATGATATCTGCTAATTTTATTTCGGTTTCACCATTTACGATATTTGCAGCAGTCACAGATTCTTCCGTATCCATTCTCATATCCAGCGGGCCATCACGCAATATGCTGAACCCCCTTTCGGGCCATTCCAGTTGCGGCGAGCTCACACCCAAATCGAGCAAAACCCCGTCCAAACTCCCCGGCTCGATCCAATCCACAAGTGACGCAAACGAACCCTTACGAATTTCAAATTGTCCAGCAAAAGGCGCGAGGCGGGATGACGCAGCCTCCACTGCTGCGCCGTCCCGATCGCTCCCCCCAAGCCAACCTCCCAATTTGCTGGCTTCTAAGATCATCTCCGCATGTCCTCCACCCCCTATCGTTCCGTCGGCATAGCGACCACCATCCTTTGGCCGCAACGCTTGCAGCACCTCGATTGGCATCACGGGAACATGTTTGTATTCCATCAGCCACTAGTTCTGAATCCACAACCATTGAGATGGGGGCGCAATTGCAGTCCCAAAGGGGGTTCTAATCACAGCCCGCCTTTGTGAATTTGCATTATTTGCTGCGATTGAATCAAACAGAGGATTGGCATTCATGCCAAAATCCAAAGGGGCAATCTGAATTTCGAATCCATCGTTCCCCCCCGCCCCGGCCCAAGGCAGGATAGTCACGCCGGCGGTCAACGCGCTTGGCTCCACACCCGCACGCAAACTGATTGGCGTTGGGGGCAACCCATTTGGATCAGTCGAAAGAATCAGGTTTCCATCTCCGTCCACAAATTCAATTGAAAACGCCAAATCTAACCCATAGCCCTTGATGCTGAGAACATCAGTGTTTTCACTTCGCACCCAGGTTGCATTCGCATCCTCCCGAGAAACTGGGGGAGGCGGAATCGTGTCTAGGGTTTCAACTGAAACGATCGTAGGCCAGGTTTGACCCAATACCGCCCTATTTCCTCCAACACCGATGTGGCTGAATTTATGCGCGTTCGCCCGGGGCGCACTCCGGGTACTGTCGCTCCTGACCACGCGTATTTGTCTCGGAAATGCGGGGATCGTGGGATCAGAATTATTCGAATCACTGCGAATTACCGTGTTTGCAAAATCTAGAATTGTTCCAAATGCTGTTGTATTGTTATCCGAGATAAAATCGGCAGGAATGATGATCTGGGTATCAGTCACCGTCCAAGTGCCATTGTCATCCAAAGTACCAAGATTATTGGAGGGCGGATTGCCTTCGTAATTAGTCCTATTAGCATCATCATAAAACTCGATTCTGTTAACTACCCCACCGACAGATGTCCTGAACCCAGATCCCAAAATCAACAGCGACTTCCGGGTGTTCAGTGGCAGACCGTCATATTGAGTGCTTGTAATCAATGGGATTCCCGTATTGATCTGTCCCAACTGTATCGCCGCCCCTTCCCCAACTGCATTCACTAGGCGCAATTGCCTGTTTGCTCCTTCGGCCGTGCTTCCAAAGACACCAGGCGGCAGCTTGATCAATTGATCACTCATGATATAGGCGCGCGGATCGATCGACTGCAATACAGTCGCACCCGTTGAATCCAGTACTTGAATTGACGTTGCCGAATCCGTTCGGCGACCATAAATAAATACGGTATCCAACGTTCGATCAATTGTGAAAGGATAAGTCTTATAATCCTGGTTTAGGCCATCGATCACGTCCACATGAGTAATTGATGGGACTTCCCCGGAAGGTCCGGTAATGGCCTCGGCTTGAGTGATATCTGCTTCGGGAAATGAGATATAATCAGCCGGGCCCGTATTTGTAATCCACCCCCACTGAAACTGCGTAATCATGTTGCCTTCGAGCCCTTGCTCCCCCGCCCAAATCACTTGATAGAAGGGTGCACGAGTCGTGAAGATGTACTGAAGTGAAGTATTTGCCGCAGGCCCAAGGATGGTCCCGGGGCCCAACAAACTCGCGGTCGCTCCCGATTGAGAATTGGGCGGAATCAGCGGTGCCCAGCCCGTTGCATCCGGCAACGAAATTACGGGGATTACATTACCCGCCACACCAAGATCGTTTGCCACAAATATAATATCAGGAGCCGTAGTTGTACGCTGCACTATTTGAGAGAAGTAGGGCGGATTCGCAGGCACCGTGTCTGTCGGCAGCGCATTAGTTATAAACACATCTTCCCAGACCGAAGTGTGCGGTGAATAATCTGTACCAAGCAATGAATCATACGCGGTGTATAGAAATTGGATTTTGTTTATCCCTCCTCTTAATGCTTGCCGAACAATTACTGTCGGTTGCGGCCTAGTCGTGCCTCCCGCATTGGGAGTAGGAACAATGCCTGACATTGTGACGCCCGTGATGGTTCTGCGCTGCGGCGTCAGGAATGGAGAATTCGGGGGCACCGGCCCACTGGACCCCTGAGTGGGCGGGTTCATATCAGCTGGTGTTACCAGCGTTACGGCAGCATCCAACGTCTCAACCACAATGTTGTTTGTGCGGTAGAGATAACGCAATCCACCTGCATCATCGAACGTCAAGGTGTGCCGAGGCTGGTCACGTTTCTTTGGACCCACATTGTTTGGCAGCGGGGTATCGCCCGGATTGTCCGGTGCAAAAAACACACCCGGCGTACGAAAAACTGTCGGAGCTGGGCCTGGCCAGGCCAAGCCACCAAAATTGATCACATCACGAATCGCAGCAATTGCACTGTATTCATCATCACTGCCCACTGCGTACTCCATCGCATCCCACGCGGTAGGCACATTGTTTGCTTGAATCGCCCCGTCATGCCAAAGCCAATAGCTATAATTTACTCCGTTGATTTCCTGTGTTGTTTGGTATGTATAGGGATCATAGTTACGCATGACCACATGGAATGTGCCCACTGGCCCACCCGCCGCGTTGGGTGCCAGATATCCGATCACATCCTGCAGGACGAAACAGTATCGATGGGGATTACCGAGACCAAGATGATTAACCAGCAGACCCAGCACCATTGACTGCATATCAGTAACGTTATCGAGATTTGCAGTTGGGTTGAATTCCCAAGTCCTGAAAAGCTTATCGTATTCCAGAATCAAATCCATGGAACTCACACCATTGGTATACGATCCATCTTCGGGCGCGTAATAGTCATTTAGAACTCGGAATGCGTTACTGACAGCCGCCATGCCATTGTGCCCAAAGTAACGCACGAATGTACTGTCATAGGCGTAGGTTAACTCAGGATAATTCCAACGGAAAAATTGCTTTATGGGAACCGGGTTTCCCATTGGATCTACAAAGTTTGCTCCCGGGATATTCGCACCTCCAGCACCCGCCACCAGCCGCCCAGCAGAGGCAAGTACAGGGTTTATGGTTTGCGGCCCCCCGATAAGAGTAAACGCCTGCGCCAATTTCGGCGGCAGGCATAACAAAACCAATGCGAATACGAGTCCGCATTTCCTCAAACAATGATTCCTCATTCTCATAACGGGGCCGTGCCAACCGAGGCCCTTGCCTCGGCTGGCACACAACCCACCTCCTTGGCGCCTGCCGGAATGGCAGAACATCCTGTGACCCACGTTACTCCATCATTGCGAAGGCCGCGCCCGCCATCACCTGATCTTCACCGCGTACAGCAGCGTAACGTCCCGGGTTCCAAATTTCAAAGCGATCCAGCAATCCGACCAGCACCGCCGTTTTTTTTATACCAGCGGCTTTCGCCATTTCCTCAGGCAAACAAATTCTTCCGGCCTTATCTAAAACCGCCTGCGCGCTCTCACTACCAATGAAACGCTTGAGTACGACCTTGTTAGGATCGTCGTTACTCATCATGTTAATATCTGCCATTAACTTGCCCATCTGTTCAGGCGGCAGTACCCGCAGGCACGATCCGTGTGCCGACTTCAACCACACGATCAACGTAAATTCCACATCCGGCTGAGTAGGCCGCCATTTTGCCGGGATCTGGACACGACGCTTCCCATCCACCCCGTGCTTGTAGAGTGAATTGTAATAAACAGGCGTACTGGCGGATTCTTCCGGCATCGTTCGTGTGCAATACATTTAACCCACTTCGCCACACAACGCAACACATTAGCCCCACTTATTCACACCCGTCAATGTTTTTTCTGATTTTCTAGTTATTTTTTAAGTATTGGTGCGTACTGGTTTTTTCCACTGAAAAGTGGCTCAATTCGGCAGTGAGAGACAAAACAACCGATAGTACACAAAAGACAGCTGATTTTAGCTTTGATCTGCCGAAGAATTTGGTAGCGCAGCATCCAACCCCCTCTCGCGATGCCTCCCGTCTTCTGGTTGCCGAACGAGCCACCAGTCAAAGTGTTCACCATTATTTTAACGACTTACCACAATTTCTTCGCGCAGGTGATGTGTTGGTGCTCAACAATTCTCGCGTCATTCCCGCCCGACTTCGCGGCAGCAAGATCGATGGCACGGCTGCTGTCGAAATACTACTCACAGAACCTTTTGAGGATCTCACTTGGCGAGCCTTGGTGCGCCCCGGTAAACGTCTGCCGCCCGGCACATGCATTGTGCTCCACAACCGCAATGGACAGCCCACCTCTCTTGTTGTCGAGGTGATCGAAAAAAATGAAGAAGGCCACGCACTCCTGCGATTCAACGGCACGAAAGATGTATTGGCAGAACTAGATCAACTCGGTGAGATACCTTTACCACATTATATCCGGCGCGAGGCACATAACCAATCTGGAGAAGACATTGAACGCTACCAAACCGTCTATGCCGATCCCGTCGGATCCATTGCCGCACCCACTGCAGGACTTCATTTCACTGTGGCACTGCTTGACCAGCTCCGCGAACAAGGTGTGGAGATACATACTCTTACTCTGCACGTGGGCTTGGGCACCTTCACGCCAGTGAAAGTCGATTCACTCGAGGAACATCACATGCACGACGAATATTACACATTACCCATCGAAACTGTTGCGGCCATCAATGCCGCCAAATCTGAGGGTCGGCGTGTCATTGCCGTGGGCACGACCACTGTTCGTGTCCTTGAGAGTGTAGCGCAAACGCATAAATCCCTCATCAGCACAAGCGACAGCACGGATATCTTTATATACCCGCCATACAAGTTCCGCATTGTCGACGGGCTTATCACCAATTTTCATTTGCCACAATCCACTCTGCTGATGCTTGTAAGCGCCTTTGCTTCACCAGGCAAATTGCGTGGGCGCGAATGGATGCTCAGGATCTATGCCGAGGCGATCCGCGAAAAATATCGCTTCTTCAGCTATGGCGATGCCATGCTCATTACGTGAAGCGACCCTTTGTGTCCATCAACATGGCAATGACGGCTGATGGCAAAATTGCCAGTGCAAACCGTAAGATCTCCGCCTTCAGCAGTCGCGCCGATCATGCGCATCTATTAAAACTGCGCGAAAAGGCCCATGCCATCATCACCGGCGCAGGCACACTGAATGCACAACCGGAAATTACGCTTAAGCCCGGGGAAAAGACACGAAAAAACCCGCCTCTCCGAGTCATAGCCAGCGGAAGAGGACAGGTGGATTTGCAGCACAAAATATTCCGAACCAAAGGCGCACCCACCATCATTCTCACTACCGACAGCATCAGCCGCAGGCGCCTCAAGGAACTCAAGGTCACCGCAGATATTGTTGAGGTTTTTGGTGAAAAAGAGATTGATTTTTTAAGCGCCTTTGATTTTTTACGTGCCGAATGGGGCGTGAAGCGCATCCTTAGTGAAGGCGGCGGGCACCTGAATGATTCCCTCTTTCGCGCCGACGCAGTTGATGAATTAAACCTCACCGTGTGCCCGTTGATTCTCGGTGGAACTGATGCTCCGACCATTTCTGATGGCATTGGATTCAATCGACTCAACGATGCCACACGGTTCAAGCTGAAGTCACGGAAGCTCGTGAAAAACGAAATGTTCCTCGTGTACCAAGTGGTGCGCAATCCAAAATGATGCAATTGGCTTTGTTTGCTACTACTGAAAACTAGCCCACCTTCCGCATATCAAAATAGTGCTGTTATAACTGCGTTCTGGGTAGAGATTAGATGGGTATAAAGCACCGCCTCAAACCTGTATTTTCGGACAGAACAAATGACTACTCACATTAACCACACTTGAAGGGTTCTCTAGCGATCACACACCACCAGTGGTGACTCGGTTCTGGCTGGCGCCCCTTGTAAGGCAGGCGCACTTGTTAGGTTGAACAATTTTTTAGGAGATTAAAATTTTCCAAGAACTGCCATTATAATCGCGATTATTCCTCCAATAGTACCAATTGATCCAGTAATTATCCCGATCCATATTCTAATTTTACTGGTGGTTTCGCCATATGATGATTCTTGTGCTTTCCATTTTTTTAATCCAAGAATTCCAAATACAATCGCAATCGGACCAAGAAGAACTCCGCCAAAACAACATAAAATGGAAAAAACCCCTGTATAACAGGAAATTGCTGCAAATGGATTGGTTGGGATGATGGCATCGAGTGCAGATGCATCAGTGCGATTCTGTTCAGTCATTTTTTCCTTTCTTGGTTTCTGCTGCCCTTAAATCTTATCGTATACAATTATCGACCAATGGTAAAGTCCAGCAAATGGAAAATCCTTCCATTTTGTAATGAGTCGCATCTTTTAAAGCATATCAAACCAGAATTCACCAGATCTCTCGAAAATTGAACCGTAGTTGCCTCCGTGCAAACGCTTGACGCAGCTCTTCTGATTTTTTAGAGTCAGCGCCCTTGACCCCCTGCACTTTGGGAGCCAACGAGCTATGACTATGAGTGAATCAGCAGTGTCTATCGATAAGGGAATGGCCGGCGTGGTGGCTGCGAATACGTTTTTAAGTGACGTACGCGGCGACATCGGCGAGCTGATATACTGCGGCTACAACATCAATGACCTGGCGGAAAATGCCACGTATGAAGAGGTGGTTTACCTGCTTTATCATAAATGCCTGCCCAACGCGGAGGAGCTCGCGGCATTGAAAAAGAATCTCGCTGGGCGACGCGAGGTTCCGGAGGGCGTTATCGACCTTATCAAGGGCCTGCCCGATGACACGCAGCCAATGCATGCGTTGCGCACTGCGGTCAGCGCACTGGGTTGCTTTGACTCCAACCCGGAGAGCGGTGATGACCTCGAGGCAGCCCGCGAAAAGTCACTCAACCTCATCGCCCAGGTGCCTGTACTGATTGCCGCCTTTCACCGTAACCGGCAGGGTAAGGAGATTTTGGCGAGTGATCCCGAACTTGGCGAGGCGGCCAATTTCCTGTGGTTGATCAATGGCGAGAAGCCCAGCGCGGACATGGAGCGCACGATCGATATTTGCTACATTCTGCACGCTGATCATGGCTTCAACGCCTCTACCTTCAGCAGCCGCGTAACCATTGCGACACTGAGCGACGTGTACAGCGCCATCACCAGCGCCATCGGCACGCTCAAGGGCCCGCTGCACGGTGGAGCGAATGAAGGTGTGATCAAGATGCTGCACGAGATTGGAGAACTGGACAAGGTGGACGCCTACGTCGAGGATTGCCTGACCAACAAGCGCAAGATCATGGGCATTGGCCACCGCGTATACACCACACTGGACCCGCGCGCACCGCACTTGAAGAAGATGGCGCAGAAGCTCACCAACGAGTTGGGCGAAACCAAGTGGATCGACATGAGCGAGCGCATTGCGGAGTTGATGAAGGAAAAGAAAAACCTCAACGCAAACGTCGACTTCTATTCCGCCACGGTCTACTACAGCCTCGGCATCCCAACAGATCTATTCACACCCATCTTCGCCATTGCGCGCACAACAGGCTGGACGGCGCACATCTTGGAACACCTTGATGGCAACCGCCTCATTCGCCCGAAGGCCGAATATGCCGGCGATGAAGGCAAGGAATGGGTGCCCGTGGAAGGCCGTTAATAATATCACAAAATTCTTGAATGATCGGTGCCCCTGCCGCATAGCAGGGGCACCGATTTTTTATCCATGAACCTACATGAATATCAGGCCAAGGAATTGATGGCACGCCACGGGGTTGAGATCCCCGCTGGGGAACCGGCCACATCCATTGAGGAAGCCAGAACGGCGATAGATAAACTGTTTACTGAAGGCTATAAGCGTGTGGTGGTTAAATCCCAAATCCATGCCGGGGGTCGCGGCAAGGGCACCTTTAAGGATGGTTTTCAGGGTGGCGTGCATCTTGCCGACAGTCCCGAGGATGCCAACGCCAAGGCCGAGGCAATGCTAGGTAATGTGCTGGTAACCAAGCAAACTGGTGAGGTGGGCAAACAAGTCAACCGACTCCTTATTACCTCCGCCCAGGAAATCAAAAATGAGTACTACGTAGCCGTACTTCTGGACCGCTCAAAAGGCCGGCCCATCATCATGGCCAGTGCAGAGGGCGGCATGAATATTGAGGAAGTCGCCGAAGAGTCACCGGAGAAAATTTTCAAGGAAACCATCGATCCGGACCTGG
>CAZTTU010000004.1:0-57236 GCA_964616045.1 uncultured Verrucomicrobiota bacterium
CCTGGCGCTGAACGCGCAGGGACAGATTTATATTGGCGGCACCTTCACCACGGTGGACGGGCAGACCCATAACCGCATTGCCCGCCTCCAGAACGACCCGGCCATTGACCGGGTGGAGGTCGATGACAACGGCACCTGGGTGCGCTGGAACCGGGATTGGACAACACCCGAGGCGCGGGAGGTGACCTTTGAAGAGGATGTCAACGGCACCTGGACCCTCCTGGGATCAGGCAGCCGCATTGAGGGGGGCTGGGAGCTGACCGGGCTCTCACTGACGGGGAGCGGCAGGATCCGGGCCCGCGCCCGGGTGCGAACCGGTAGTTATCACGGCTCCATGAGCCTGGTCGAAAACATTGCCGACTTCCCGACCATCCCCGCGCCACTCATTACCCGCCAGCCCTCGGCCATCAATACCGTCACCGGGGACAACGTCACCTTCTCGGTGGACGCCAATGGCACGGCTCCCCTGACCTACCAGTGGCAGCGAAACAACATCGACATCGCCGGAGCCAACGGAAGCAGTTACACCGCCTATAACGTCGGGCTGGAGGACAACGCCACCATCTACCGGGTGATCGTCTCCAACCCGGGAGGAACCGCAACCAGTTACGGCGCGTACATGGAGGTCGACCTGCCCACCAGCCTGGCCGGGTTCGTGCACGGCATGGTTGCCTTCTATCCCTTCAACGGGAATGCCAATGATGAAAGCGGCAACGGGCTGGATTTATCCATCTTCGGCGGCGCCACACTGACCAGTGACCGCAACGGCACCACCAACCGCGCCTATCACTTTGATGGCAGCTCCGGCTATCTGAAACATATCGGCAGCGCTTCTCTCCCGGACATGAACAACACAACCGTCAGTGCCTGGGTCCACACCACCCAGGCCGGGCTGGGAACCGTTTTCCATGATGGCTGGAATGGTGGCCCCGGAAAAGACACCCTGTTGATGGTAACCGATTCCAAGGTGGGTGTCCGGGCAGACAAGAACGGGGCCGTGCTCGGTGACGGCGTACCGGCCAACCCGATTGATCCTGGCTTTGTGGACGTGGGCAATATCCGGGACAGCTGGAATCATGTCATCTGGAGAATGACCGGCGAAAAATCCGAAATCTACCTGAACGGCGAGCTGTCAGCCACCATCAATGAGGGAGGCAGTATGGTCGGCTCCCATGATCCCCTGATGATCGGGGCCTGGCTCAATATTTCAACCCCGACGCATCTTTTTGGCGGAAGCATTGACGAGGTGCGCATCTACGAACGCGCCCTGAGTCCGCTTGAGATTGCCCGATTGAGCCTTCTGGAAACACCACCACCAGCGCCTCCAACCATTATCACCCAGCCGCAAAGTGTCACCACCACCACCGGGGCCAACGTCACCTTCAGTGTCGATGCCAATGGAACGAAGCTCTCCTACCAGTGGCAGAAGAACGGGGTGAATATACCTGATGCCAACAGCTCCAGCTACAGCGTGTACAATGTGCAACCCGATGACAACGCGACCTTCCGGGTCAAGATCTACAATCGTGGCGGGGCAATAACCAGCAATGACGCAACCTTGGGTGTTCTCCTGCCTGACTCGCTCTCGGGATTCAACCATGGCCTGGTTGCCTATTACCCCTTCACCGGCAACACGATTGATGCAAGTGGAAACGGAAATGACGCCGCGGTCGGCGGGGCCACCATCAGCGCGAGCCGTGACGGAACCCTCAACAGCGCCTATGAATTCGACGGGTCAACCTCGAAGATAACCCGGACCAGCGCCATTCAGGGAGGCTTTAACAGCTTCGACGCCCTGACCTACAGCGCCTGGATTTACGCCCAGCCCCGGAGCGGCAACAACCTGGTGACCATCCTGGATATCGGGCCGGAAACGGACAACCAACGAGCCGCCATGATGTTGAGCAAGGACAACAAGCTTCATTATGTGGGCCAAAACAACAACCTGGCTTTTGACCACGTGATCACCGAGCGATTGTGGATCCATGTGGTAATGGTCAAGTCAGGCAAGCAGGTCACCCTGTTTATCGATGGGGTATCCAAACAAACCGGGACACTTGGCGATGGCAACATCTTCACCGGCGGGCCCCTGACAATCGGCTGGAACGGTTCAAGCGGCGACCTGTTCAAGGGCACAATTGATGAGGTTCGGGTATACAATCGCGACTTGAAAGTTGATGAAGTCACCCGGTTACACCTGCTTGAGGCGCCCCCGATCATTATCACGCCGCCGTCGAGCCAGAACGTTACCGTCGGCCAAAACGTGACCCTGTCTTCACTGGGAGGCGGTCCCGGCCTGAAATATCAGTGGCTCTACAACGGCGTGGCCATCCCGGGAGCCACCAACTCCACGTTCACAATCAATAATGCACACAATGACCAGCCGTTTATCGGCAGCGCTGCCGGTCACTCCGAATTCATGAAGGGCAAGCTCGACGGCATGCGGGTCTACAACCGCACCTTGACTGGAGGGGAAGTTTTCCAGCTTTCGAGGGTCAATTCCATCCTTGCCAAGGGCTACACCCCGGGCCAAAAGATCTTGGAATTTGCGGCGGGTGGTAAAGTGGGTTCATCACCGGCAATTGGTGCCGATGGCTGTATTTACTTTGGGTCACAGGATAACAAGGTTTACGCTTATTACCCCAACGGATACAAGAAATGGGAGTTTGTAACGGGGGATAGCATTTATGAAAGCTCCCCGTCAATTGGCTCGGACGGAACCATCTACATCGGGTCCACGGACGACAAGCTTTATGCCATAAACCCCAATGGCTCCAAGAAATGGGAGTTCCCCACCGGAGGGGATGTAAGATCCACCCCGGCCATTGGAGCTGATGGCACCCTCTACATCGGGTCTGGCGACAAGAAGGTTTATGCCGTTAACCCGGATGGAACCAAGAAATGGGAGTTTGTGACCGGAGACTCTATTCAAGCGCCGGCATCAATCGGAGCCGATGGCACCATCTATATCGGATCGGCGGACAAAAAGATCTATGCCATCAATCCCGACGGCTCCAAGAAATGGGAGTTCCTCACCGGAGGGGACATCGATCATTCCCCGGCAATAGGCAGTGATGGAACAATCTATGTTGGATCCGATGACTACAAGATCTATGCCCTAAATCCCGATGGCACCAAGAAGTGGGACTTCCTGACGGAAAATGAAGTGGCCGCTTCCCCGGCGATCGGCCCTGATGGCACAATCTATCTCACCTCTTGTTGGTTCTACGAAGACCGGAACATGGCAGACAAGGTCTATGCCTTACATGAAAATAACGGAACCAAGAAATGGGAATTCACCGTGGGTGAGAAATTCGCTGAATCCTCTCCCGCTGTCGGGGCTGACGGCACCGTTTACGTTGGAGCAAGGAACAACAAGGTCTACGCCTTAAATGGCCAAACCGGAGCCAAGATTTGGGAATTTGCCGCCGGAGATATAGTGGATTCTTCACCCGCAATCGGGGCCGATGGCACCATTTACATTGGATCTGATGACAATAAAGTCTACGCCCTCGCCAGTAGCAGCATGGGCTTGGCCAATAGCTCGTGGCCGAAATTCGGACGTAACAACCAGAATATCCACCGCCTTGACGGAGGTGGCAGTAGCTCAATCAACAACGGGCTCGTGGCCTATTATCCCTTTACCGGTCATGCCAATGATGAAAGTGGCTTTGAAAATAACGGCACGGTCAGTGGAGCCACCCTCACCACCGATGCGAACGGTACTGCAGACAGCGCATATCAATTTGACGGGCTGGATGACAACATCAACATCACCAGCATTGGTTTCCCACTGGGTAACGATGCCAGGACTGTTGCCGGTTGGTTCAAGATGGACGGTGCCGGTAGCGACCGGAACTCAACTCTCCTCTTTTACGGCCAGAAAGCCGCCGGCAAGGGACTAGGCATCAGGCTCAACCGGATCGGGAGGCTTGAAGCCAGCGACTACGGGACGGTCTCCGTTGAGGCACCCACGGTGGTCAACGATACCAAGTGGCACCATTTCGCCTTTATCGGCGATGGCAACAACACCGCCTACCTGTATGTGGATGGCGCTCTTTCTGCAACCAAGTCCGGCTGGAACAGCAACACCACACCCCCGGTTTCCGGCAACTACCAGATCGTGGTCACCAACCCCACCGGCAGCATCACGAGCGCTCCGGCGGCCCTGACC
Source organism: uncultured Verrucomicrobiota bacterium (assembly GCA_964616045.1). Taxonomy (GTDB): domain Bacteria; phylum Verrucomicrobiota; class Verrucomicrobiia; order Limisphaerales; family UBA1100; genus UBA1100. The sequence continues at coordinate 4,175 of CAZTTU010000004.1, forward strand.
ACTCCACCCACCATTGTCATGCATCCGCAGGACATGAACGCCTCAACCGGGGCAACCGTCATCCTCTCCTCCATGGCTAGGAGCACGGCGGCTCTGAGTTATCAGTGGCAGAAAAACGCCGTGGACATCAGCGGAGCCACTGCTGCCAATTACACGATCAACAATGCCAAGCTGGGTGATACGGACACCTACCGGGTTGTCATCAGCAACAGTGCAGGAAGCGTGATCAGCAGCAGTGGACAGCTTAACATTTCCCTGCCGAAAAACCTGGATGAATTCTCCCATGGACTTCTCGCCTACTATCCGTTCACCGGAAACACCAATGACGAAAGCGGCAATGAAAACAACGGCACCCTCAACGGGGCCTCCCCCGCCGCCGACAGCTATGGAACTCCTGGGCGGGCGTATTCCTTTGATGGAGATGACCACATCCAGCTGCCCAACATTCTCCCTCAATTCTGGAACGGCACCCTGTCGGCCTGGATCCAAACGACCAACACGGTAACCGGGGCCAACGGCAAGGCCATCATTACCAAACCCAAGAATGCCACGGCGCACGGGTTTGCGATGAAACACAACAATGAAGGCCAACCCATTGCGGACCTGGCTGGCGTGGCAATATCCCGTCAGGATGGTGTGGTAAATAATGGAAAATGGAACCACGTGGTGGCCGTGGCAGACGGCAATGCCACCAAGGTATACCTCAACGGCGTTCTGGTTGGAAATGCAATTGATTTGGCCAATACAACCCATACGTCAAGCAATGAACTGATGTTTATCGGCAAAACCAAAGCCGACGACTCAAATGGATTTGTGGGCACCATTGATGAAGTCCGTATATACGACCGGGTTCTCAGTCCTGAAGAAATCACCCAGCTGCATCTACTGGAGTCGCCGGACTCGGACGGGGATGGATTAACCGACGCCTACGAAAAGGGAGTGAGTCGGTACCAGATTATTCTAGCCAACTACACCTGGACCGAAGCCCGGGACAATGCCATCTCCCGGGGCGGACACTTGGGGACAATTACCAGTGCAGCTGAGTGGACTGCCATTCAGGATGTGTTGGGTACTTCATTGCCGGGGGTTCGAATGTGGCTGGGTGGCTCTGATGCTACTGCTGAAGGCACCTGGACCTGGGTGACCGGCGAACCCTTCACCTATACACGATGGAATACCAACGAACCTGGTGCTCAAACCGCAGATGATGATTACGTAATCATTGGCTCTGGAGCCGAGGACCCCAACACAAAGAGCTGGGCAGACGTGCGCAATGCGGACAAGCAGGCTGCGTACCTACTGGAGGTTGGTTACTACACTGATCCGTACAATGCCGACAGCGATGGAGACGGAGTTAGTGACGGGGATGAGGTCACCAATGGAACCAATCCAAACCTGGTGGACAATGCCCCGGTGATCAGCATTCACCCGACGGACATCAACGCCACGACCGGGGCAACGCTCACCTTTGGAGTCATTGCAAAGGGAGCCTTTAGTTACCAATGGCAAAGGAACGGGGTGGACATCGCTGATGCCAACGCTTCAACATATGTGATTACCAATGCCCAAGGAGAAGACAATGCTACTTACCGTGCAGTTGCCATTAACGCCGCAGGCGCAGCCACAAGCAATGGAGCAATCCTGACCGTTTCCCTCCCCGGTGATCTGGGGGGCTTCAATCACGGATTGGCCGCTTACTATCCCTTCAACGGCAACGCAAATGACCTCAGCGGCAATAATCATCACGGATCAGTGACAAGTGCCAGCCTGACGACCGACCGGAACGGCACCGCTTCAAGGGCCTATTCTTTCAACGGCGCAGACAGCATGATTCAGGTTGCCGAGGCTGCCTCCTTCGAGGCAAACAGCCATTCAATCCTCCTGTGGATGAAGCCGAGGAACCAAACCGCACCCGAACACATCATTTCAAAGGATGAAGGTCAGGGTGCCAACAGACAATGGTTGCTGGAAAGCCGACTCGACAGGACTATTCTTGGCATCGTCTGGACCGATGAAGGGGAGAAACAAAGTGTCTCCTCGGCAAAATTGAACCCCAACACCTGGAACCATGTTGCGCAGGTGTGGAACGGGAACACGCTTGATATTTATATCAACGGGGTAAAAGCCAGCAGTGTTGCCGCTTCAGGCAACCTGGCGACCGGCGCAGAGCCCGTCCGGATGGGCACCGTGTCCATCAACAATCGCCCCTATGGAGGAATGCTGGACGATGTGCGAATATATAACCGTGCCCTGAGCGCGAGTGAAATTTTAAAGCTGCACGACCTGGAGAAACTTGGCGCCACGGTGGACTATTCAATCGCCTTCACGGAACACCCAGCTGATTGCAACGCAACCACTGGCAGCGATATCACCCTCACTGCGAATGCCACCGCCTTGAGTCCTGTTAGTTATCAATGGCAGAAGGACGGAGTAGATCTAAACGGCTCCAGCTCCGCCAGCCTTGTCATCACAAATGTCAAGGCAGACGACTCCGGAACATACCGTGTCATCGCCAGCAACCAGTCCGGATCAAAGGCCAGCAACCCGGCTGCCGTTACCATTGGCGATGCACCAACCATTACCGTCCACCCAGCTGATACGATTGGTGCCATTGACAGCAATGCCTCCTTCACCTTTGAGGCGAATGGAACCGGACCACTCGCCTATCAATGGCAAAAAGAAGGAGTAGATCTGAACGGTTCCAATGCTTCCAACCTTTTGATCTCAAACCTGTCAACGGAAGATAACGGAACCTATCGGGTTGTCGTAACCAATCCATTTGGGATGGCTACCAGTAATGGAGCCGGTCTCACCATCGGAGCTTCCCCCGTTTTCACCAAGCAACCAGTGGATACAAATGCAACTACCGGAGGCAACATTACGCTGTCTTCAACAGCAATTGGCACCGGGGCCATTTCCTATCAATGGCAAAAGAACGGTGTGGACCTGAATGGTTCAAATTCACCCAGCCTGTCATTCACAAATATTTCCGCCAGTGATTCGGGGGTGTATCAAGTGGTTGCCAACAACCTGTTCGGATCAAAAACCAGCAACCCGATCACCTTGGGGGCTTTTGACCCCCCAACCATCAACACCCAACCGATACACAAGAATGTTACCCTCGGGGGAAATATTACCCTCGGGGTGGATGCAAATGGATCAGGTCTGACCTACCAGTGGCAACGCAACGGAGTGGATATTAACGGTGCCACCAACTCTACTTATACGATCACCAATGCCCACATAGACAGCCCGAGCATTGGCAGTATTGCCGGTGCGGCCAGTTTTTGGAAAGGATCACTGGACAGTTTAACGGTTTACGACCGCGAGCTGAATGCAACCGAAATCCTCCAATTGGCCGGCAGATCTCATCTCAATGTAATTACCGTGGGAGGCAAGCCCGGCCAAACTGGAAATGTAAATGGCACACCAGGAAACTCGCTCTTTTCCGATCCGTACAGCATTGCAATCGACAACCAAGGCAACGGATACGTAAGCGAATATTTGAATCATTGCATCAGGAAAATCTCCCCGCCCGATCATAATGCCACCACCTTTTCCACAGGACTGACTAATCCAACAGGCATTTGTATCGCTCCTGATGGCAATCTTTATGTCACCAAATTCTACGAGGGCAATGTGACACGCATTACTCCGGCAGGAGCCAAGACCGTTGTCCAATCAGGATTCAATCGACCTTGTGCCGTAGCCGTTGATGGAACCGGCACAATGTGGGTGGCCAACACATATTCTTCCCAGATAATACGGATCGGCCAGGATCAAGTACGCCATACGTGGTGGAATATACAGGCCAACCATATTGCGCTCGGGCCCAATGGAGATCTGTATGTCGCCAATCAGGCGGACCAAACTATCCGTAGAATTGGAGCAAATGATCCGGTTAGTCCAATCGGGCAGGTAGTAGTTGTGGCTGGCAATCCCTTGCAAAAAGGCTACCGGGATGGTCTGGCAAACCAGTCTCTCTTGGAGGATATAAGCGGCATTGCCGTAAGTCCAACAGGAAACGTGTATGTGGCTGACAATGGGATGATTCGACTCATCTCCTCCGAAGGAATTGTTTCAACGATCGCCGGAAAATCCGGAGAATTCGGGTTTATTGATGGCCAGGTCAAGAAATCCCGGTTCCAGAACATTGGCGGTCTGGCCTTGGATCAAAACGGGAACTTGTGGCTGGCACAGCGAGATAAGTCTGTTCGCCTGATAACGAACGTGGAGCCGACCAAGGGTGTCGTGGCTTATTATCCCTTCAATGGCAATGCTAATGATGAAAGCGGAAATAACCTCAACGGAATCGTGCAGGGTGCCACTCTCGTTGAGGACCGCTTTGGTAATCCCAACAGAGCCTATCTATTCGATGGCAGCAACGACCATATCGAGGTTAATGCAACAGTGGTGGGAACGAATGACTTTGCCATTTCATTTTGGACTAAGGTTGACATCTCTGAGACCAAGGGTGCACTGATAAGTCAAGGTGGATATGCGCATCAAAAAGGATTTCTGGTTGATTTTTGGGATGGCCTTGGTGCAGGAGACCGATATCGACTGGAAACTTCAGATGGCGGCAGCACACCACTGGTAAATTTTGCAGATATTAATGGCGGCAATAACGGGCGAGCCGAACGCGGTAAATGGCAGCATGTTGCCGTTTCGGTTTATCGCTCCAAGACAGGAAACAGAAGTGGGCTGTACGTAGACGGCCAACTGGTAGCCTCCGGGAATATTCCTGACATTAACCTTTCCCGCTCCCCATTGAGAATCGGGGCCAATGTGGTTGGTGAGAATGCTCATTTTAACGGAGCAATTGACGATGTCCGCATTTACAACCGGGCATTAACAAACAGCGAAATCACCGCCCTGGCAGAGGTAAGCCTGGCCAGAGGATTGGTGGCACATTATCCGTTTAATGGAAACGCAAATGACGAGAGTGCCCAAGACCACAACGGAACTCCAATCGGAGCGACACTTGTCCCCGATCGGAGCGGGGTACTTGACCGAACTTATTCATATGATGGAACAGACGACGCCATCAACATCACCGCCGATGCCTTCCCTTATGGAAACAGTAGCTTGTCCGTTACAGGCTGGATTAAAACCGATGGGAATGCCTCCGATGGGAACACGACCATTCTTTTCTACGGTGGAAAAACACATAATGAGGGATTTGTGTTGGGGCTCAACAAGCTCGGCCGACTGGAGGCAAGCGCCATGGGAGCCAATACCTTTGATGCCAATGCCTCAATAGACGATGGAACATGGCATCACGTAGCCTTCACCAGCGACGGAAATAATACCGCTTTGCTGTATATTGATGGTGAGCAAGCCGGCACCACAAATGGATGGAACATCAACACCTCCGCTCGTGCTTGGGGAACCTATCAAGTGACCATTTCCAACCCTTCAGGTGCCAGTGTCGTCAGTGATGGAGCAATTGTGTCCACGGCCCCAACGATTACCCGTCATCCCCAGGGTTGCAACGCGACAACAGGCCAATCAGCTCTCTTTGAGGTAAGTGCTGTTGGCTCACCTCCATTGCTATTCCAGTGGCAAAAAAATGGAGTCAGTATTGAAGGCGCAAATGGACCGACCTACACGCTGTCAAATATACAGGCTGAAGACAATGGAACTTACAATGTGGTTGTGAGCAATAATAGCGGCGGAGCCGCCAGCATTGGTGCAGATTTGATTGTTTCTTTACCATCAACCCTTGCGGAATTCAATATAGGCTTGGTTGCTTACTATCCCTTTAACGGCAATGCCAATGATGAGAGCAGCTACGACAACAACGGCTCTATCGATGGCGCCACGTTGACACACGATCGGAACGGCACCCCTGGATCCGCTTACAGCTTTGACGGGATCAATGACAAGATCAACGTGAACTTTGTTAACGCCCCGCTGGGCAATTCACCTCGGACTCTTTCATTGTGGCTCAAAGCGAATCCCTTGGAGGCTTCCGACAAACATGCCGTCAACTGGGGCACAATGGCGCCCTCCGAAGCCTTTGGCATAACCAAACTTAACTCTAACCATAATTTGAGCTTTTATGGCCATGGAGCAAACCTAGATAGCAACGCCTCACTCGACACAAAATGGCATCACGTGGTCGTGACCTATGATTCAACTTTTATCAAGGTGTACATTGACGGAACCTTAAGGCGGAGTGGGGCCGTCGATCTCAATACGACTGACACCACGTTATTGATGGGTGCAGCGCTGAATAGCAGCAATTACTGGAAAGGCAAACTAGACGAAATTCGAATCTACGATCGTTCCCTTAGTGCCACTGAGTTGTCACAGCTAAACCTTCTGGAAACCCCGCCCCCACCAGTCATTACCGTACATCCTGTAGATGTAAATGCCACCACGGGGACTAATATTACAATGAGTGTTACAGCAACTGGAGGTGCTACCTATCAATGGCAAAGAAATGGTGCAGACATCCTCGGGGCCAACTCAAGCAGTCTCCTGATCCCAAATGTTCAGGGCGATGATAATGCCACTTTCCGCGTAATCGTGAGCAACTCAAGCGGAAATGTGATGAGCAATGAATCAACCCTTGCTGTGTCCTTGCCTGCAAACCTCTCAGAATTTAACAACGGTCTACTGGCCTACTATCCTTTCAACAGGAATGCAGATGATGCCACCGGAAATGGCCATCACGGACTTGTCCAAGGCCCCGTACTTGAAACGGACCGTAATGGAACCCTGCAAGATGCATATAGATTTGACGGTGTTGATGACAATATCGAAGTCTTAGACCACGCAGACTTTGATTTTGGAAGCGGCGACCTCTCACTTTCGTTTTGGCTAAAATTTAATGGAGCGCAACAGCAAAGCCAAATTCTCGGCCAATCAAATGGCTTGGGAGAAAATAATAAGTGGTATGTTGATTATCTTCAAATATATGGCGGCTATAAAATGGCTCTCCACTTCAATACAGACGCCAACGCATCAATCTGGCTGGCTCCTTTGGCTGCAAATTATGATACGGCTTGGCATTTGGTGAACTTTGTGAAGAGGGGAACAAACTATCTTGCTTATCTAGACGGAAAGGAACTGTCCTTCAGTATCGGACCTGCCGCTATCCCTAACACCAATGCAAAACTTAAGCTGGGCACCGGAGAAGGCTCCCATTTCCTCAATGGCGACCTGGATGAAGTCCGCATTTATGGTCGCGCCCTAAGCACAGCTGAAATCGACTTGTTGTACCAACTTGAAAAACCGGGGCCACCAAGCATTCGCACACAACCAACAGATGCCAATGCCACGACAGGCGAAAACATAACCTTTAGCGCGGAAGCTCTTGGCCTCAACCCCATCACCTACCAATGGCAAAAAAATGGGATCAATATAACAGGCGCCAACGACTCCAGTTATACAATCGAAAATGTACAGGCTGATGATGATGGTTCCTATCGACTGATCGTAACCAATCCCGCAGGCAGTGCCAACAGCAGCCCTGCAACACTCAAGGTAACCCTGCCTGACAAGCTATCTGGTTTTGGAAATGGCTTGCTCGCATATTATCCGTTTAACGGGAACGCGAATGATGCTAGTGGCAATGGCCACCATGGCTCCGTTTCCGGGGCTACACTGGCTGCCGATCAGAACGGAACAATCGCACAAGCCTATCAATTTGATGGCAGCGACCACATCCAGCTACCAAGCATATTGACAAATTTTGAGAGGGTTACTTTCTCGGCCTGGATCAAAACAAACACAAAACACGCGCCGAATCCAGGGGCCGTCATTGCCAAACCAAAAACATCCGGAACCAATTCTCCAGGTGTAAGTCTTCGTATTCATGGAAGCCCGTCAAACTTGGCACAAATGGCCCTGGATAATGGAAATGCCTATATATCCGGGCAAACAGGAGCCAGCCTCACCGACAATCAATGGCACCATATTGCAGGCACCGCTGATGGCAACATGACGCGGATTTATGTGGATGGGGTCTTGGCAGACGAAGATGCTTACAATGTCGTCGGGGCAACAAGTACACAGACCATGTCCATTGGACGTGATAACGGTGCCGGTGGCGTGGGGTACCATTATTTCACCGGGGTTATTGATAATGTCCGCATTTATGATAGGGCCTTAAGTTCCGAAGAGTTAGGCAAACTAAAGAGTCTCGAAACGCCTCCGCTACCGATTATCAGCCAACAACCTCAAGATCAACATTTGGCCATAGGTGGAAACACCACACTACATGTCACCGCCTACGGAGCTACTCATTACCAATGGCAGAAAAATGGAGCTGACATCATTGACGCAAACTCATCAACGCTTTCGGTAAATAATGCCACGTCTGACGATAATGGTAGTTATAGCGTTATCGTTGGCAATGGTGCCGGAAGTATATTGAGCGAGCCAGCAACAGTAACAACCGGCTATGCTCCAAGCATCATACTACACCCCTCAGACACTAACGCCTCCTACGGAGATAGAGTAGACTTTGTTGCAGATGCGAATGGCTCGCCGCCATTGACTTATCAATGGCAGAAAAATAACTTCAACATTGGAGGCCCGGCTGCCACCAAATCCACCTATACCATCAATAGTCTCCAGATAGGGGATAATGGAACCTATCGGGTCATCGCCACCAATCCATTTGGTACAAGCACCAGTAATATTGCTGTTCTAAACACCGGATCGAAACCAACCTTCTCTTTGCAGCCGATTGATGTGAATGCCACGTATGGCAGCAACATCACGTTAAACACAACAGCTGATGGCCCTGGGCCAATAGCATATCAATGGCAGAAAAATGGAGCTGACATTAATGGTAGCAACACTCAAAGCCATACCATCACTGGAGCCGCCGTCAATGACGCAGGTATATATCGCGCAACAGCCACCAATCTCTATGGAGTTGCAACAAGCCGCTCCAGCACAATTAATATCGGCTATGCTCCAAGTATTATATCACACCCAACTGATAGCAACGCCACCGCTGGATCGAACTTGACCCTATCAGTCGACGTGAATGGGACCGGCCCATACAGTTATCAATGGCAAAAAGGTGATGTTAATATTCCTGACGGCACCAACCGGACCTATAGTTTAGCAAACATTCAAGCTGCCGATGCGGGAGAATACCGAGTTATTGTAAATAGCCCATTTGGGGTGAAGACGAGCAATCGTGCTTTGCTCAATGTAGGTAATGCCCCGACAATCACATACCACCCTGAGGATGTTTATGCAGTTAGAGGGGAAGATGTAACCCTCTATTCCTCTTCGTCCGGCACCGGGCCACTTATTTATCAATGGGAAAAGAATGGAACTCTCATTCCCGGAGCAACCAAGTCATTCTATAAAATCATCAACACACAACAAATTGATGCTGATTCTTATGATGTCACCATTTCGAATTCATTTGGATCAGCCAAAAGTAATGCCGCTGTAGTCAATGTGGGAGACAAACCAGCCATTTTGACAAATCCTCTGGATGTATATACCACCCCGGGGAAATCGATCTCATTATCGACACTCGGATCGGGCTCCGAACCCTTGTCATATCAATGGCAGAAAGGCGGCAAGCCCATACCGGGAGCTAATAGCCCCACATACACAATAAATAATGCCTTGTCAGGTCACGCGGATACCTATCGCGTGGTTCTAAGTAATAATTACGGAACGACTTTCAGTACAGCTGCCTTAGTCAATGTTGGTCACGCACCTCACTTCATCGCCCATCCATTTGATATCAACGCGACTGTGGGCACTACCATCACCTTCTCCTCCGACTTAAATGGCACCAACCCTATAAGTTACCAATGGCAGAGGAATGGGCAGAATATTGTTGAAGCGACGAATGGAAACCTCTCCATACCCAATCTTCCTTTGGATTATAACGGCACAATCACAACCATTACCGGCCAGGATGTCGGAGGATATAATGGAGACAACATTCCAGCTTCCGACTCATACTTAAATGACCCGCATGCTCTCTTCAGTGATACCAACGGAAATATTTTTGTCGCAGATTCAAAAAACAATCGGATCCGAAGAATATCGCACGACGGGACTATTACCACATCTGCCGGCAGAACAGGGCATGGGTATTCGGGCGATGGCGGACCAGCGACTAGTGCCCGATTAAATAAACCACGCGGTTTTGCCATCGACCGCTCAGGCAATATATTTATCGCCGACACAGAAAATCATTTGATCCGAAAAGTGGATGCAAATGGATCCATAACCACCGTAGCCGGCTCCGGAATTCCCGGCTTCTCTGGAGATGGTGGTTCGGCATTATTGGCAAACCTTAAATTCCCGAATGCTATTGATATAGATGATCTAGGACATATGTACATCGCAGATTCCGATAATCACAGAATTAGGAAAGTGGACATCAACGGCACCATTACAACCATTGCAGGATCAGGAATTGTCGGATTTTCCGGAGATGGAGGGCTGGCTAAATACTCACAACTTGATAGCCCGAAGGATATCAAGATAGATACAGCTGGCAGAATTTTCATTGCTGATAGTGGCAACCATAGAGTTCGAATTATCGATTTGAATGGATCTATTGCAACCATTGCAGGCAGTGGAGCTGTTGGCACCGGTAATGGCAATATGTCCGGAGATGGGGGATTGGCCACAATCGCAAGACTTGACACCCCACTCGGATTAACTGTGGACGGCCAAGGAAATCTATACGTTGCCGACTCTAACAACCACCGTATCCGCCGAGTTGATATTAATGGGACAATAACAACAATCGCCGGCAGCAGCACGGCAGGGGATGGCAATGGCGACTTTGCGGGAGATGGCGGACTCTCTGGTAACGCACGATTGAACCAACCAACAAGTGTAACTGTGGATGGTAAGGGCCGATTGTATATTGCTGACGGAGGCAATAATCGAATCAGGCTGGTTGCCCCTGATACTGGCACCTATCGTGTCTTAGCTAATAACGCATATGGCAACGCCACCAGCAATGATTCAAAACTGGTTGTAGGTTATGCCCCGACTCAGATCTTTCAAACACCAGACATCAACTCCACACTTGGGAGCACCATCACTCTCAAATCACATTTCTTGGGATCCCATCCCCTGAATTATCAATGGCAAAAGAATGGCCAAGATATCCCAGGGGCTGCCTCGCCCAGCTTAACCATAAGCGATCTGAATCAAACAGATGATGGCAATTACAGAGTAATTGTTTCCAATCCCTATGACAGCCTCACAGGGAATGATGCTCTTGTAACCACCCTGCTTCCACCAACGATCGCGCAACAGCCCGAAAATTTATTTTTGATAGCCGGGTCTACCGCCTCTTTCACAGTCGAAGCAAATGGTACCGCCCCGCTTGCCTACCAATGGATGAAGAATGGCACCAATATTGTTGGAGCCACAGAAAAGGTTCTCCAACTTTCTGCGGTTGCTGGAGGGGATGCTGGTCATTATTCAGTTCAAATCAACAGCCCATATGGCAGTGCAACAAGTGATTCTGCGAGCCTGAGCGTGGGGATGCCTCCGACTCTTACGTCAGAGCCCATGGATAAAAATGCTTCGGTGGGCGAAAGTGTTTCCTTTGATTCAAACGCGACAGGTAGCACACCAATGTCCTATCAATGGCAATACAAGGGGGCCAACATTACGGGGGCAGTTTCGCCAACCTACAATATTCCGATGGTGAAAGGTGATCACAACGGCACTTATCGAGTGGTCGTCAAAAATGATTTCGGCACAGTAATCAGTCGGGCCGCAAAATTAACCCCAATTTTCCCGCCATTCATCACCTCGCAGCCATCTGATTATAACGCAACCATCGGAACAAACATCAATTTCACTGTAGTTGCCGACAGCATTACACCCCTCACATACCAATGGCAGAAAGATGGGGAAGACATTATCGACGCTAATTCATCAACCCATGTAATTAATAACGCCCAAGTTGAGTCCAACGGCACTTACAGCGTGATTGTCTCCAATTCCGCCGGAAGCGTCACCAGCAGAAACGGAACTTTAAACATTGTCTATCATCCTTCAATTGAGGCCCACCCCAAGGATATAAACGCTTCTGAAGGAAGTAATATCACTTTCATTGTCGATGCGAATGGCAGCCCTACTCTTACTTACCAATGGCAAAAGGACGGAGTTGATATTCCGAATGCAAACAACACAAGCTATCACTTGACCAACACACAGAGTGACGCCAACGGAACGTACCGGGTCGTTGTCACTAACCCCTTTGGCTCTACCACTTCCGACGATGCGAAGCTGGCTGTCGGAAAAGCTCCAGTTTTCACTTCGCATCCATCCACTATTGACAATGCAGCGGTAGGCAGCGCCGTGTCCTTCTCAGTTGTCGCAACCGGATCCGGAATAATTTCTTATCAATGGCAAAAGGATAATCAAAACCTTGGTGCTGCAAATGCATCTACTTATGTAATTTCAAATAGCTCCGTTAACAGTGGAGGTGAATACCGAGCCATCGCCTCCAACCCATTTGGATCGACCATCAGTCAAACAGCACAATTAACAGTAGGCTATAAACCAGAGATCTTTTCCTCACCTGTGGACACCAATGCTACAGAAGGGGGCGATGTAACATTTACGGTAGATTCAAATGGCAGTGGGTTGATCTCTTACCAATGGCAAAAGGATAGTATCGATATTCCCGGGGCAACTTTCAAGACGCTATCTCTACAGAACATCAACACCTCCGATTCAGGATCCTACCGAGTAGTCGCGAATAATAAGTTCGGTTCTACCAATAGTGATGAAGCATCGTTAATCATCCTAGGAGCGCCAACAATTACATCGCACCCCCAAAGCGGCAGCACTCCCCTGGGGGCCAATGTCACTCTCTCAGTGGAAGCATCCGGCACCCCACCCCTTTCATACCAGTGGGTTAAAAACGATGTAGTCATAAACGGAGCCACAAATGCAGATTATACTATCAACAACATCGAGGCAAACGATGAGGGATCATATCATGTTATTGTAACCAACCCTTACGGGTCTGAATCAAGTAGTGAGGCAGTCGTGTTGGTTGGCTTGGGTCCAATCATCACCGTTCAACCAATTGATCAAAACAGCACAGGAAATAAGAATATCTATTTTAGGATCGGGGCTAATGGAACCAGGCCCATGACCTTCCAATGGAAAAAAGATGGGGAGAATGTCGATGGACTAGACGTCTTCACGATCTCCGAATATATGTCATACTACAGTACGGGAAGCCGAAAATGGTATAAGGATTCGAACGGCAGTTGGTGTTATTTGACAGCAGACGGCTCGCTTTATCGACGGGGTGCCGCAAGCCGTATCGACTCAATTTTCTGGGCCAATCCTGCAGAGTTGGTGGGGAGCAATTTCCTGATGATCAAGAGAGCCGGCGCCGCTTCGGCCGGCTCATTCCGGTGCATAGTAAGCAATAAGTTCGGCTCGGAAAATAGTCAGGAGGCGGAATTGTTGCTGGTTTCCCCGCCGGAAATTACAGCTCACCCCGAAAACACCACTCTGTCCATTGGTGCAAACGCCACATTGAGTGTTGAGGCAAGCGGCGACGGTCTATCTTATCAATGGACAAGGAATGGCATCAATATTGTTGGAGCCAGCAATGATTCTTACACCTTCAATAATGCCCAGGCGAACAATGCTGGCTCTTATGTCTGTGTCGTGACTAATCCTCATGGTTCAGTTTCCAGCCATGAAGCCAAGGTGACTGTGATGGCGCCCCCTGTGATCATCACCCACCCAGTCAGTCAATCGGTTAAGCCCTCAGCCAATGTTACTTTCTTTATTGAAGCCGAAAGCGCTTCATCGCTGAGTTATCAATGGAAGAAGAACGGTGTTGATGTCACAGGAGCAGTTGGGTTCATGATTGTTGAACACTTGTCGCGTTACGACAGTAGCAGCAGAAAATGGTTTAGGGACACAGAGGATAGATGGTGTTACCTAACCCCTCAAGGTAAGTTGTATCACAATAGAGTAGCCAGCGATTTAAACTCAAGCTACTGGAATGATCCTTCCCTGTTGTTTGGCCTCAACTTCTTCACGCTGTCAAAAGTAGATTCCGCCGATACGGGGACATACAACTGTGTAGTAAGCAACAATCTGGGTCACTCAACAAGTAATGGAGCGATAATACAAATAGCAGCACCGCCAGTTATTACCCAGCAACCAACCAATCTTTCCGTAGAGAATAATGCAAGCACAACCCTGAGCATCACAGCCAGCGGAGTCAGCTTGACCTACCAATGGCAAAAGGACGGGGTTGATATTCCCTCAAGCACAACTGCCAGTCACATTATCTCCAATGTGCAGGGCGAGGATGCCGGGGCATATCGTTGTGTGGTCTCAAACCTCCATGGGTCAGCAACCAGCCAAACAGCTAATTTAACGGTCAAGATTCCACCAGTAATTTCGGTCCATCCGATTGACGATAACGCATCTGCAAGCTCCAACGTCACGCTCAGTATCATTGCCAGTGGCGCTGGAACTTTGACTTATCAATGGCGAAAAAATGGCGGCAATATCAATGGCGGCACAGGATTCTCAATAATCGAACATCTTGCAACCTACGATTCCAATAAGCGAAAATGGTTAAGGGATGGTGATGGAAGGTGGTGTTACATTAATCCGCAAGGCGTTCTACATCACCGCGGCAAACAGCATAACTTCGGGAATAATTATTGGACGAACCCATCACTCCTGTTTGGTCCAAACTACTTTACGCTACATGGGATACAAGCCACCGATGAAGGCGCGTATAGCTGTGTGGTGAGCACAGAATTCGGCAGCACACTAAGTTCCGCCGCCGTTCTCACGATCGCAGCTCCACCCGCATTCACAATCCAGCCATCTAGCCAATCGGGCCCAATAGGTGCAAATATCACCCTGAACGTGGAAGCTGTCGGCAAAGACGTAACTTACCAATGGCAAAAAGACAGCATTAATATTGGAGGTGCCACTAATCCCACACTTTTACTGACGAGCGTTCAAGCCTCCGACTCCGGGATTTATCGCTGCGTGGCAAGCAATGCCCAAGGTTCGATAATCAGTAGCACTGCCACCGTCACGGTAATGTCACCTCCGGTCATTACAACTCAGCCCGCCGGCATCTCCACAACCAAGGGCAATTCCGTCACCTTTATCGTCTCTGCCACAGGCCCTGGAACACTTTCTTATCAATGGCAAAAGAATAATGTAAACATCAACAATGAGGCTGGCTTTCAAATTGTTGAACACATTTCAAAATACGATTCTCCCAAGAAAAAATGGCTCAAAGATTCTCAAGGCAATTGGTGTTATATAAGACCCACCGGCGAATTGTATCGTGAAGGAACAAGAAGCAACCTGGGTGTCGCCTATTGGAATAACCCAACACTGCTATTCAACCTGAATTTACTTACCCTACCTAGAATTCAAAGTTCAGAGGCTGGAATTTACCGCTGCATTATTTCAAACGCAGGCGGCAACGTTACCAGTCAAGCCGCAACCCTAACGGTCAATAACTGATTTGCAACGGAGGTCAGAATTATTTCCGCTAAAGACTGCTTCCACTCACTGGCAATCGAATAGTTTATCCGCTCAGCACGAGATAAAGCGTCACCGCGGCGATAACGAGCATGACGGCCAGAGTGGCCAAGACGATATAGAACTCAACGGAGAACCGGCGCCGAGATAACGGGGCGGTTTGAGCGCCGGTGGGCCGACCCGTTCGAGTGGGAGGTGGCGTAATGAACAGTGGCTGAACGACGGCGCGGGCATCAATGATGTGCGCGATGGCACGGATGGATTCGGGCCGAACCCCCGGATCTTTATCGAGACAATTCATGATCATTTGCGCAATGTTAGGTGGCACATCGCTTTCAATATTTTTTTCACGCAACCGCGCTTCAATGGGTTGCGGCGGAACAACCTGGAGCTGATGTGAAATATCTCCGGTGTGAAAAGGCGGCACGCCACACAGTAGTTCGTAGAGTGTGGCACCCAAGGCATATATATCATCGCTTACTTGCGGAGGCTCTCCTTCCATTTGTTGCGGGCTCATGAAGGTCATTGTGCCGCGGTTATCGCGCAGCCCAAGCAATTCTGTGTAGCCGTCGTTGAGCATAGCAGAGATTCCCAGGTCGGCGAGTTTCACGCGGCCCTTGGCGTCGATCATGATATTGGCAGGCTTTAAATCACGATGAATGAGTTGCTCAGTATGGGCGTGATCCAGCGCGCTACAGAGTTGCAGAACCACAGGCTTGAGATCAGCCCATGAGAATATGTCGTTCACGCGATCAAATCGCAATGTGTGCAGGCTTGCTCCTTCCACATATTCCATCACTAGGAATGGCGCTTCGTGTTGGGATTCGAAAATATCGTAGAGTTTCACGATGTTCTGGTGAGTGAGGCGGTGATTTTGGACGGCCTCCTTTCGCAGTTCTTGCTGCATATGTGGATCCTGCGCCAGTTGTTGCTGCAGAAATTTGAGCGCCACGGTGCCGCCAAGGCGTTCATCGCGCGCCAGCCAAATCACGCAACTGCCCCCGGCGGCCAGCATCCACAAAAGTGTGTAACGGCCTGCACCTACCAGTTGATCGGAAATCAATTCTGAGGGCGCAGGAACCCCCGCCTTTGGCCCAGGCGTTTGTGGAGTATTGGAGTTCACGGAAAAGGTTTTATTTTAAGGATTGCCTATTTGCCAATGTTTTTGCGAAATAAACGGCTCCGTTCAATGCAGATCAGCTACCAATATCAAGGCAAATGGCACCTCAAATCGCTTTCCGAGGCGATAGTGGTGGTCGGCCGACCCAATGCCCAGGAGGAGATTGGCATTGACCTGAGCCCGGACACCACTGTGAGCCGAATACACGCCAAGATTTGGCTGGCGAACGGTCTGTGTTGGATAGAAGACTTGGGCAGCCGCTACGGGACCACGATCAATGGTACCCGCATCACAGCTCGTCAACAGCTTCAAGAGGGCGATTCCATCGGCATTGGAGAAACCACTCTCCGGGTGGACGCCGATAACGGGCAATAAGTACCCAGCCTCCCTTTATCATATTCACCAAATAAACAAGATTATCTATAATTAAGCCATTTTTAGCCTATATGTTTGGCTATAAATATCTTTTTTTTGATTAAATGCGATTTTTAATCCATTTTCATGGATTATTCACAGTTGGCATGCGCCCTGCTTTGTTCATCGGTGAACAGTAGTCGCTATGTTGACGATTGAAAATAAACGTACAGAAACCAGCCCCCCCGCGGAAGCCAAAGCCGTGGAAACAGGGACTGAGTTGTACTTCCCTTCTGGTTTGCTGGGGTTCGAGATGAACAAGCAGTTTGAATTGATCACCGATCCCGAGCTATCCCCTTACCAGTGGCTAAAGGGCACGGATGCCGACCAAAGCTTTCTCGTCATCCCCCCCAGCTACGTGGTGGAAAATTACAGCATCGATTTGGCCGATGAAGATGTAGCCCTGCTGGGGCTAGAAAACCCCGATGATGCCGTGGTGCTTAATATCGCCACCTATCATGCGGATGAAACCGTGACCGTAAACCTGAAGGGCCCACTCGTGTACAACACAACCACGAAAGCCGCCCGCCAGATCGTGCCACGTAACGCAGCCGACCTCTCACTCGCCCACCCGATGGGCAATTGATGAGGCCTAAAGCCGTGAAAGGAAGAATATCCCATGCTGGTTCTATCAAGAAAAACGAACGAGAGCATTGTCATCGATGGGAATGTGACGGTGAGCGTGTTGCGAGTGGACAATGATAATGTCCGGATCGGAATTGATGCCCCGTTGGAAATCCCAGTGTTACGCAAGGAAATTTACGAGGAAATCAAGACAAACAATGAAGTGGCCGCTGGATCGGCCAAACGAAAAGTAAGGCAACTGGTAAACAATTAAGGTTGAAGAAGAATTTTAACCCAAAACTAACAACAACCAATAGAAGGAACGAACCATGGTTATTAATACCAATGTTGAGGCCCAAAGGACGGCCAACAACCTAAATGTAAGCCAGACCAATCTGGCCAAATCACTGAGCCGACTCAGTTCGGGCTCACGCATTGTTAACCCGTCTGACGACGCCGCCGGCTTGGCGGTGAGCTCACGATTGAGGGCGCAGATTAAGCGTCTTGATTCCGCGCTCTCCAATGTCGTCAACGCCGTCTCGTTTACCCAAACCCAGGACGGTTTTATGAAGACGGTGGATAAAGCCTTTCGTCGTATGGGCGAGCTGGCGATGCTTGCACGGGATGAAACCAAATCCACCCAGGATCGCGCGCTTTATGACCAGGAGTTTCAGCAACTCAAGGACTATATCGTTGACACTACGGGGAAGGAGTTTAACTCCGTGCCTCTCTTTGATGGTTCAGACATTGCGGTGACCATTGATTCCGAAGGCGATACCTTTGAGATGGCCGGGATCGATATGGCCCACGCGAAATATACAGATGCGATGCTCAAGTCAGATCAACTTTTGACAGGAGTGTCCGTCGCTTTAGCGAACGACACATTCACCACACAGACAGCTCATGGGTACTCCACAGGTGAAATAATCCAGATTGATGGTGCTAACATACCGGCACCCACAGTTGGGTCTGATGACGACACTCAGACAGAATATTATGTGACTGTCGTGAGCCCAACCACCTTCACAATCCATACTGCAACTCCTCCGGTTGCCGGCAATAAGGTGGCTATTACTGAGGATATGACTGATATTAGTATCCTCGGTCCTTCCGCTGATACTCCCACTACCCTGGGCACCATTACACGAGGTGTGCATATCAAGACAGCCCTTCAGGCCGATGATGCGCTCACCAAGGTGAAGACAGCTATTTCTCAGGTGGCGCAAGACCGTGCGGCGCTGGGTGCTGTTCAATCCCGTTTGAACTTCACCAACGAGCAGCTCTCGGTGACGAAGGAGAACTTGAGTTCTGCCATTAGCCGTATTGCTGATGTGGATGTGGCCGAAGAGGCTACTCAATACGCCCGCTACCAGATTCTGGTACAATCGGGCACACAAATGCTTACACAAGCCAACCAACTGCCGAATGCGGCACTGCAACTCCTCCGCGGATAAACAACGGGGGAAACCTGAAGACACCGCCATGGACGGCACCGTCAACCAAGGAAACTATTGGAAGTTGTTGGGTTTTACCGCTGGCCGCGGGGTCCAAAAAGGGACCCCCGGCCAGTCGGCCTTTTCAAAACTCCCCCACTCTGCTAGCCTCCGCTCAAGGAGGCATAAGCTGAGCACCCCATCCAGTCTCATCATTGGCGGCGGCATCGTGGGTCTGGCCACCGCACGACAGCTGCTGCGAAAAAATCCCGGCGCGCAAGTCACCGTGCTGGAAAAAGAATCCGCCCCCGGCCAGCACCAGACTGGCAACAATAGCGGTGTGCTCCACTGCGGTCTCTACTATACCCCTGGCTCACTCAAGGCCCGCCTCGCCGTGGAGGGCATCCGTGAGATGGTTGAATTTTGTGCAAAACACAATGTGCCGCACGAGGTCTGCGGCAAACTCGTCGTGGCCACCAACGACGCGGAAGTAGCCCGCATGGAAAAACTGCGAGAGCGAGGCACCGCCAACGGTCTCAAGGGTTTGGAGAAATTTTCAAAGGAACAAATGCGCGAGATTGAGCCACACGTCGGCGGCATTGCTGCGCTCAAGGTTCCGCAGGAAGGCATTGTCGATTACCACGCCGTAGTCACCGCAATGGTGGATGATATCGAGAAAATGGGCGCGCAAGTCATTACAGGAGCTAGGGTTACGAAACTCCACGAAGGCATCGAATGGACCGCCGAAACCACCGCGGGCGACTTCTCCGCCGACTGGATAATCAACTGCGCCGGTCTTTATTGCGATCGAGTAAGCCAACTGGCCGGCCAAAAACGCGACCTGCGCATCGTCCCCTTCCGGGGCGAATATTACAAAATCAAGCCCGGGTCACAGCACTTGGTGAAGCATTTAATTTATCCCGTGCCTGATCCACAGTTCCCTTTTCTTGGGGTACACTTCACCCGCCTAATTGGCGGTGGAATCGAAGCCGGCCCCAACGCCGTGCTCGCCTTTGCCCGCGAAGGCTATTCCAAAACAAACCTCAATCTGTGCGACCTCTTCGACGCCCTCACCTACTCCGGCCTCTGGCGGTTTGCATTCAAGTATCCGAAAATGTGCGTACAGGAGTTACGCGGATCCTTCAGTAAAAAATATTTCTGCAAACAATTGCAGAAACTCGTCCCCGAGATACAACCCAGCGATCTGGAAACCGGCGGTACCGGCGTCCGCGCCCAAGCCATGTCCCCGGAAGGAGGACTGGTTCAGGATTTTCATTTTGCCCGCGGCCAACGAGCACTTCACGTGCTCAATGCACCCAGTCCAGCCGCCACTGCCTCGCTGGCAATTGGCAGCGAGATTGTAAATCAACTGAAATTTAACTGATCGAATAAAGGAAACAACACAAATGAAAATCCTAATTACTGGCGGCGCAGGCTACCTCGGCTCCATCATGACTCCCTATCTTCTCGGCAAAGGCCACGAGGTGACAGTCCTCGACAATTTTCTTTTCCGCCAAAACAGCCTGGCTGACTGTTGCCAATACGACACTTTTGGTATTGTGCGTGGCGACTGTCGTGATGCAGATAACATCAAGCCGCTTTTGAAACAGGCAGATGTCATTATTCCGCTCGCTGCACTCGTTGGGGCACCATTGTGTAATGATGACAAACTCGCCGCCGAAAGCGTGAATCACGGCGCAGTGCAACTGCTCTGCGACCTTGCCAGCACCGATCAACGGATCATCATGCCCATCACCAACAGTGGTTACGGCGTGGGTGAAGAAGGTAAATTTTGCACCGAGGAAACACCGCTACGTCCCATTACTCTATACGGCCGCACCAAAGTAGCGGCGGAAGAATCGGTGCTTGCGCGCGACAACAGCATCAGCTTCCGCCTCGCCACTGTCTTTGGCATGGCTCCACGCATGCGATTGGACTTGTTGGTGAACGATTTTGTATACCGCGCCGTAAATGATCGGGCTCTTCTGATTTTTGAAGGACATTTTAAACGCAACTACATTCACGTGCGCGACATTGCCCGCGTATTCGAACATGCCATCGACAACTTTGACGCCATGAAGGGAAATCCATACAACGCCGGTCTTGAGGAAGCCAACCTCTCCAAGCTCGAGTTATGTGCAAAGATCAAGAATCACTTGCCGAATTTTGTCTATGTGGAAGCCGAAGTGGGTGAAGACCCCGACAAACGGGATTACATTGTTTCCAATCAACGGCTGCTTGAATCAGGTTTTAATACCCAATGGGATCTTGACCGAGGCATTCGTGAATTGATCAAGGGGTACACAATCATCCGTAACACGATTTATTCAAACGCATGATGCCCGTCCCACGCGACATCACGGCGTTGATTCTGGCCGGTGGTTTCGGCACGCGAGTGAAGGATTTACTCGGTGACCTTCCCAAGCCCATGGCACCAGTTAAGGGTCGGCCGTTTGTGGAGTGGATTGTCCGCTGGTTAAAGGCACAGGACGTACGTGAGGTGATCATCTCCACCGGCTATCGCGCGGAAGTGGTGGAGAATCACTTTGAATCGACGCCCGTTTCAGAAATGAATGTGTGCTGCATCGCGGAACCGGAGCCGTTGGGCACCGGCGGAGGGCTTGCCTATGCCGCGGCCAAATGTGACACGACGCCGACGGCTTGGCTGGTGTTGAACGGAGATTCGATCATCTTTGCCAATGTGATGGCGATCACTGAATCGCTCGGGCAAGCCGATGGCGTAATGGTTACCCGCACGGTGCCAGACACTTCGCGTTACGGCAGTGTGTGTGCTGATGAATCCGGCCGCATCACGGCCTTCAAGGAGAAACACCCCGGCAGCGGCGAAATAAATGCCGGTGTCTACCTGCTGCGACCCGAGGTGCTCGCGAATTTTCCGGAAGCTCGACCACTTAGCTTGGAACAGGATATATTTCCAAGTTTGCTGGGTCAACCGGGAGGCGTGAAGGCGCATCGGATTGAAACCGCTTTTCTCGACATCGGCACCCCAGAAACTTTGCCCAAAGCAGAGGCGTTTATACGGGAAAATCAGGCTGAATTCGCCTGATATTTCACCTATTTTAGCCATCAAAAAGGCCTTTATAGGCCGTTTATCCCTAAAAAAAGCCTTTTACCATCAAGTGGCACGCCATGTGCTGCTCCCACGACGGGCAGGTTGTATTTTCCTGCCTAATTTAGGTCCAAAAACGACGAAACACGCAGTTTATGATTATCACACGTACACCGTTTCGCGTCTCCATGTTTGGAGGCGGTACAGACTATCCAGGGTGGTATCGGGAACACGGCGGAGCCGTATTATCCACGACCATCGACAAGTACTGCTACATTACAGCGCGACACCTGCCGCCATTTTTTGAACACCGCTTTCGCGTGGTGTATTCGCAAATCGAGAGTGCCAACACCATAGAAGAAATAGAGCATCCCTCGGTGCGCGCCACGCTGAATTATATGAACCTCAATCGCGGGATTGAGATTCATCACGACGGCGACCTGCCTGCCCGCAGCGGTATGGGCAGCAGTTCGTCCTTCACAGTCGGTTTGTTGAACGCCCTGCACGCGTTGAAGGGCCATATGGCCACTAAGGAACAGTTGGCCAATGAAAGTATTCTGGTTGAGCAGGACATTCTCAAGGAAACGGTCGGCTCACAGGACCAAGTAAATGCTGCCTACGGTGGTTTTAACCATATTACATTTCATCAATCCGGTGAAATCTCCGTGCGTCCCGTGATCATTCCTCCGGATCGATTGGAAGAACTCACTTCCCACTTGATGCTCTTTTACACAGGCATTAAGCGCACCGCCGACAAGGTGGCCGGCTGCTATGTGCCCTCGCTCGAGGCAAAGCGCCGCCAGTTGCGCATCCTGCGTGACATGGTGGAGGAGGCACTCTCCATTCTTTGTGGCCATGGGCCGATCAAAGAGTACGGAGAATTGCTGCACGAAGGATGGCTCGCCAAGCAGGCCATCAGCGACAAGATTTCCAATGCCGCCATCGCCGAGCTTTATGACGCTGCTAGAAGTGCCGGCGCCATCGGCGGCAAGATCACCGGCGCCGGCGGTGGTGGATTCATGCTTCTCTTTGTGCCACCACAGCATCAACCCGAAGTGCGCGAGAAACTCAATACGCTTCTCCACGTGCCGTTCAACTTTGAGAAGGCTGGCAGTCAGGTCATTTTTTATGACCGAGACCAGGATTACTCCGCAGCCGAAGCTGACAACAAATCCCGTAATCTCGCTGAGTTTCGTGAGCTGGACGATGTGGAAGCGACTGCCAGAGCCGTTGCCAACTTTGTTTAAACTATGAGACCCCCATTAATTTGTGAACCCACAGTAGCCGACTCCGCAAAACCAATGGCGAACAACTTGCCTCATTGGACCCCGGAAAGGCTGATGGCATTTGAAGAGGATATCGCAGAGGAATTTAACGCCTCCAAAATTAAGGCCCCAGTACATCTCTATCACGGCAATGAAAGTAAAATAATCGATGTCTTTAAAGAAGTGCAAGCCGGGGACTGGGTGCTGTGTTCTTGGCGTAGTCATTACCAATGTCTGCTAAAGGGCGTACCCGCCGAGGACGTAAAGGCAGAGATTATGGATGGCCGCTCCATCACACTTAACTTCCCAAAGTACCGTGTGCTGAGCTCAGCGATTGTGACCGGGGTACTACCCATTGCCGTTGGCCTCGGCCTTGGTATTCAGCGCGATGGCGGCAGCGACCGGGTATGGTGTTTCCTTGGAGACATGACCTCGGAAACCGGCTCCGCGCACGAGTGCATCAAATATGTGCGCAACCACCAGCTTCCGGTGCATTTTGTAATCGAGGACAACGGTAAAAGTGTATGCACCGACACGCGAGAAACGTGGGGCACCGACACGCTCACTTACGAGAACGTGGATGATCCGTATATCACCTACTACCAATACGAAACCAAATATCCGCACGCTGGCGCTGGTCAGCGCGTTCAATTCTAAAGGCATGGTTGCATGAAATTGCTGAAATATTTTGATGAGCTAAAGCGCTCGATGGAATACCTGGCCGAGGATCCGAACGCGGTGTTTCTCGGCCAAGCTGTCGCCTGCCCGGGCACGGCCATGAGCAATACGCTTAAGGAAATTTCCAATGACCGCAAAGTGGAATTGCCCGTGGATGAGGATATGCAAATGGGCATGACCAACGGCCTCGCCCTGCATGGCAAACTTCCGGTGAGCATTTTCCCGCGTTGGAACTTCCTGCTACTGGCAACCAATCAGCTGGTGAATCACCTCGACAAGTTTAGTGACATGTCTGGTGGCGGATATCAACCCAAGGCCATCATCCGTACCAGCATAGGTTCGGAGCGACCGCTGCACCCTGGACATCAGCACATTGGCGATTACACCGAGGCGTATCGTCGCATGTTGCACAGCGTCGAGGTCATACGATTGGAGGAACCAGAGGAAGTTTACCCCGCCTATAAAAAAGCTCACACCCGCAACGACAACAAGAGCACCATTCTAGTGGAATACGGTGATTATTATAATGAAAAATAGCGCTCACACCATAGATCCGCAGACTGCCATCGGCCCGTGGCCGTTAATGCGGAATAACATCACCCGTGAAGATCTTGATTGCCTAGTGGAATTCCTACAACAGGACGATCCCATTCTCACACAGTCGGCAAATGTGCGTGAACTCGAGTGTGAATGGAGCCATTGGTTAGGGGTAAAACACAGTGTGTTTGTACATTCCGGGTCAGCCGCCAACCTTGTGACCATGGCAGCACTTCGCCAACTCAAGGGAGGTGGCGAAGTGATTGTACCCACTCTCACGTGGGTGAGCGACATCGCCTCCGTGTTACACTCTGGCATGAAGCCAGTATTTGTGGACATCAACCCGCGCACGCTCGGCATGGACATCAGTCAAGTGCTGGATAAAGTGAACGACAACACCAAGGCTGTCTTCCTTACACACGTGCTCGGTTACAATGGACTCGACCAACGGTTGCTCGATGAATTGAAGCAACTCAACGTTCCTCTAATCGAGGATTGCTGCGAGGCGCACGGTGCGACATATGTCGACCAACGTGTGGGCAGCATGGGTTGGGCTTCGAATTTTTCTTTTTATTACGCGCACCATCTCAGCACCGTTGAGGGAGGCATGGTTTGCACGAATGATGATGAGCTTTATGAGGCCATCCGCATTTACCGTTCGCACGGAATGGTAAGGGAAGCTGCTGAACAGGAAACGAAAGACCGTTATCAGTCCAAGCATCCGGATTTGAATCCCGATTTCATCTTCGCCTATCCCGCGTACAACGTGCGTGGCACGGAACTCAACGCAGTGATTGGCCGCAATCAACTCAAGCGCTTGGACGACAACAACGCCATTCGGACACGCAACTTAAAGCTCTTTTTGGGCGGACTGGATTCGGCGAAGTACCAAACCGATTTTGCCGTGGAGGGCAGTAGCAATTACGCCTTTACGCTCATTCTGCGCAGCCCGGATGACACATTACGCGATCGGGTGGAGCACACTTTGCGCGGGTTAAATGTGGAATTTCGCCGTGGAACGGCCGGAGGTGGCAATCAGCTTCGACAGCCTTATGCCCGAGAGCGGTTTGGGGATGAATATCAGAACTATCCCTTCACCAACCACGTACACTTTTACGGTTGGTATATCGGGAATTATCCCGACCTCGAACCCGAGCGCATCATCGCACTGACTGAACTGCTAAACACAATATAACGATGATTAAACCTTTGAACAAGCAACTCGACGTGCTGTTTGTCTCGCCTGATTCCTCGACGAAGGCGTATCAGGAATTGGCCAAGAAATACGCAGCCATCGAAACGCCCACGTGGGCGCTTCTACTCGCACAGGCTTGCCGGAGTAATGGATTTGAATCAGCCATTCTGGATACCGGGGCAGAAAGATTAACTTTAGAACAATCCGTACGACGAATTGATGAAGCCAACCCTCGATTGGTGTGCCTAACGGTGTATGGTCAGAACCCGAATTCCGGCACCACTAATATGATTGGTGCCATCGCTTTATCCAGAGCACTCAAGGAATCTTATCCCGAATATAAAATCGCTATCGTAGGGTCCCATGTTAGCGCCCTGCCCCATGAAGTACTGGGGGAGGATTCCATTGATTATGTGCTACTCAATGAGGGCGTGTATGCGATTCAGAATCTCTTGCGAAGCAATCTGGATGACGAAATAAAAAAAGTAAACGGCATTGGCCACAAATTAAACGGTCAGCCATGGCTAAATCCGCCTGAGAATGTAGTGCCTCAGGAGCGCATGGATATAGATCTACCCGGGTACGCCTGGGATTTGCTGCCATATGATAAACGACCGTTGGACCTATATCGGGCGCACTTCTGGCATGCGGAATTCGACCATGCCAAGCGGACACCGTTTGCAGCCATTTACACGTCACTGGGTTGTCGATTTGCCTGCAATTTTTGTATGATCAATATCGTCAACCGTGATGATAATGAGGATCACATCAACTCCTCACATTCACGTAAAATGCGGTTCTGGTCGCCAAACTTTATTACCAAGGAATTTGAGAAACTCTCCGATCTCGGCGTTGAAACATTACGCATTTCAGACGAGATGTTCTTCTTGGATAAACGCTATTTTAACCCGTTGTTGAACAATCTCATTGATCGGAATCTGCCCCTACGCATGTGGGCGTACTCGCGCATCGATACCGTACGGCCAAAGTATCTCGATCTCTTTAAGCGGGCAGGGATCAACTGGCTTGCACTAGGAGTAGAAGCAGGCAACCAGAAAGTGCGCCGTGAAGTGTCAAAGGGCTCATTCAAGGATATCAATATTCGTGAAGTCACACGCGAAATCCGTGAAGCCGACCTGAATATCATTTCGAATTACATCTATGGGTTTCCAGATGACACCCATGAAACTATGCAACAGACACTAGACCTAGCGTTGGAACTCAATACCGAGATGGCCAACATGTACCCGTGCCAAGCACTCCCGGGTAGTCCACTGCATCATGAGGCCAGACAAAAAGGATGGTCACTACCCGATAGCTATGAAGGTTATGCCTTTTTATCCTACGAAAGTCAGCCGCTGCCCACCAAACATCTAAGCGCTGCCGAAGTAATGCGCTTCCGTGACGAAGCGTGGCAGACTTATTTCACCAATCCCAATTACCTTGACCTTGTTGAAAATAATTTTGGACGAGCCCAGAGATTAAACGTGGAAGATATGAGCAGTGTTCCAATTTCCCGAAAACTGCTGGAGAAAAAAAACCCGGAGACCTGTTTAACTTGATGGCTATGAGCAAAACCCAACATGGACCCTGAACAGCGAGATAATTGATTATGAGCACAAGCAACACTCACACATTAGTTGATCCGAAAAAATGGAAGAAACATCTCTTTGGTTTTCCAAGGGATCGATGGATCTCATTCGAAGGACAAAGTTATTGGGTCACCGGTGCGGGAACAGGCTATGGTCGCTCCATGGCTGTAGCCCTAGCTGCTGCTGGAGCGCGAGTATTCATTACGGGACGCCGACCCGAAAAATTACAGGATACCATTAAAACAATAAACTCCCTGGGGATTCCAACCGACAAGTGCCACACGATCGTGGCGGATATTACGAATGGGGAACAGATACAGCAGGCATGTCAGGAGATTGAAAGTCTCTGCCCAAGTTTAGACGGTATCATTAACAATGCTGCTTTGCCCAATCGCCCGGGGAGCACGAGTCCTTTACAGAATGATCCCATGGACTACTGGAAAAAGCTCGTTGCAACGAATGTTTCCGGAGCTTGGAATCTAACCCGCACCATTTTCAAACACCTGCTTAAAAGTGGCCGCCCGAGGGTGCTTTTCATCGGATCAGGCGCAGGCTGGGCTGCCACTCCAGGCGTAGGCCCTTACAATATCTCTAAAGCCGCGCAAAACGCCTTGAGCCACAGCATGGCACAGGAATATTCGCATGATTTTCCATATGAGGATATCCAAATCAACACCTTGGTGGCCGGGGAAGCCCATACAGAAATGAATCAAGGATCAGATGTGAGTCCTTACGTAATTGTCCGCATGGCCCTATTGCTACTCTCTCAGGAAAAAAACGGTCCCAACGGTTGCTTTTTCTCTGCGGAGGGGGACCACCTGAGTTTTGGCGAAACTGAGCCATTCTCAAGACCGTTGATGGAAGTAAACGAGCAGTTCAAAGATCAGGCAACCTCGCGACCTGAAGCGCAACAACCCAAGCAAGCCTGCCTGCATCAATTTCTCGCTTATGATGAGGGTCCAGAAGACATCAAATATCTCGCTGCGTTTGCCCGCTGCTTTCCAGAACTACATCGCCATCTTTCCTCTAGCACTAACAGCAAATTAGCCTTTTACGGTGCCGGCAAACTCACAAAATACTTTTTGGATCGGCATCCAGAAACAGTTAGCTTGGTGGAATGCATAATTGATGACGACCCTGCAAAGCAAAAAAAACAAATCCACGGAATTCCAATCATCAGCTTGGAAGATTTGCCGGAAAGCGTGGAAAATGTATTTCTTGCCAGCTCAAGGGCAGAGGGCATGTTTGCAATGCAAAAAGCACTAGATCGAAGGCGTGAAAAAACGAATTACTTTGATTTTTCCGTGGCAGGGCAATTGATCCCAGGGGTCATTCCGGTTAGAGCATGGCGCAATTACGAGAATAACATATATCCAATCGAAATCCCCAAGGTGGAGTTTGAAAAGAACAAGGATATGTTGCTGCTCGAAATGCCACCACGATATATGCCCTTCATGCCTTATGGAATCGGATGCGTTCACAACATTCTTAAAGGAACCGGGCTCAACTTCCAGACCATGGACCTGAATATCATTTGGTACCACCGCTATCATATGGCTAGGCTACTAGATGGAGTTGAGAATGCCGCCTGGCTCAAAGGTGACCAATTGGATCCTTGGGATTCAACTGTAGCTGAAACTTGGGACAATTCTGAAATCCCCACCGAATACCAAATCAATGAAGATGAAGCTCCGAAGAGTAGAAATCTCGCGATTGAGTATTTCAGGGATCAAGTTGATGAGGTGATTGATGAAATAGTGAAAGCCAAGCCAAGGATGCTTGGTTTTTCCTTAAATCTGAACAACACCTGCATGGTGCACGAAGTGATCAAGGGAGTGAAAAAGCGCCTTCCTGATGTACTGATACTTGTAGGAGGATACGCCTTCTACAGTCACCAATTATCATTGGCTAGAAGCTCGGATCTTTACGACTACGTGATAGTCGGAGAGGCAGAATATAGCCTGCCTCCGTTGATCAAGAAACTTAAAGAGAGCTTCAAAACAGGAGATTATCCCAAGGATTTGCCGGGAATTCTTTCAAAGTTTGATACACCGGATCGGAAGTTTGGCAAAATGCCTAACGTGTCGGATCTCAGCAACCAACCCTTTCCTCGATACGAATGGTTGCCATACAAATTTTATGCGACCTATGACAACAACCACACTGTGCCCACCTGCACCAGTCGGGGTTGCTCCTGGAGTCGATGCAAATTTTGCTGTGAAACGGCCAAATACTATTATCGTGACCCTGTAGAATTTGTGGATGAACTGGAATGGCACGTAAATCAAGGAGCTTTCACGTTTAATCTCTTTGAAAGCGACATCAACGGAAACCACGAAAATCTTCAGAAAATAATGAAGGAAATTGTCAAGCGAGGATTGAAGGTAAATCTGTATGGACAATTCCGCATTGACCGACGCAACACCCCTGAATTTTTCCGGGATCTAAAGGCTGCTGGTTTTAGCATGGTGCGCTTCGGCGTAGACGGATGGTGCGACAACGTTCTGAAGAATCAGTTAAAGAGTGCCAACATGAAGATCACTGAGCGAAACCTGAAAGATGCCACCGAGGCTGGTCTACTCTGTAATGTTAACATGGTTTTGGGTGTGCCCGGCGAAACTGAGGAAGACATAGAGGAGAGCTATCAAAATATTGTACGTTTGAAACCCTACATCAATATGTTTGAAACCCTTAACATGCTGCGAGTCGCCGCGGGAAGCCAATACTATGAAGATCCGGATAAATATAAAATCCGATTTCGAGGGGATCGCGATGAAATTTATCGTAAGAACAAGACTATGCTACCGGAGAATCTCTGGTATAGTGAAGATCCCTATATCGATGATGCTGTACGCGTACAACGATTCCGAAAAATTGTCCGTGGTTGCCACGAAGGAGGGGTGACACTTGGCGATTACATCAAGTGGTCGGTCGTTCAGGAAGTCAACCGAATAGAAGGAGGAGACGAAACGGACTTTGAGAAGGTAATCTATGCAGAACCTGCCAATAGCCAAAGTAGTGAGCATGTCGCAGCACCCTCCACTATCAATAATTTTGGACTGCAGGGAGAAGAACTGGAAGCCACTGCCGAGGAATCCTCAACCCCAGTTGAGCAAGCCAACCCAGAGACAGAATCGGCGGAGGTATTCAAACAAGAAACCGGAAAAAATTCGTCATGCGGAAAGAATGATTGCTGCCAAGATGAGCCTGAAAAACATGAATTAAATGAGAGCATCATTACTGATGAAAACCAAACCAAATGCGAGGTCGAATTGGAAGTAATGGCCCAACGCGAGAATGGCATATGGTACGCTAACGGTGATAAGGATGCCTTCTCGGGCAAGGCACTTAGTTACTATGCTCCCAACCGCAAACAGACAGAATTTAATTTCAAGGACGGCGTCATGGACGGGCCACACCTAACTTGGCACAAAAATGGGGCAACTGAAATTCAAACCACTTATATCAATGGAGTAGAAAATGGCTGCCATACGGAGTGGTATGAGAACAATCAGATAAAGTGGGAGTCAATTTATGAAGATGGGCAAATTGTTTCACTAAAGGGATGGAGTGAGAATGGTGAGCGCAAAGACCTGCAGGATTGGACTCTTGATGGTAAACCCAAGCCAACACGCGCTTTGGCTAACAAGAACACAGGTACGCTCGAACTATTAAGCCACACAGAAACCTCTAATTAATCTACTGCCTCATGATCTTCGTCCGATTAAAAGCATTTCAATGCAATATCTTTTTTGCTGAATGAGCCGCAAACTCGTCAACGGTGAATTGAAATTCGATACGGTTGCCCGGCGTCTCGATGACTGGGTGGATCATCATCCTTGGGCCCGTGGCGGCTGGGTGCCCGCGGATCAGGAATGGCATGAGTTTATGGCCAGCCATCGCTATCGCCCGAAGGACAATGACGGCGTGACGCCAATTCAGCAGGTGCGGTCAGAGATTATTGGCTTGGTCGAGGTGTTGCTGGATTCGGTCCCGCGCAGGACCGCGGTCGAGATCGGCATGGGAACTTGCGGTGGATCACATTTTCTTTGGTCGTTGATGTTCGATCGGGTCATCACCATTGACGCCGATCGCAAACCCATCGAGCGGTTCATCGACGAGCATTCGCCGCACGACGATCAAAGCACATTCATTTTTGGCAAATCCTATGATTCGGAAATTGTCAATGAAGCCGGGCGCATTATCCGGAGCTGCAATTTTTTGCTGATTGATGGTGACCACACGCGCGACGCTGTGGAGGCAGATTGGCGGATGTATTCCCACTTGGTTGAACCTGGGGGCATCATCGCCTTCCATGACACCCTGATGGAAGTGCCCGGCGAACTGGAAGTGGCCAGTTTCGTAAATGACCTCGAAACAGGCAATTTAACCGGCACACCTCTCCCCATCCAGCACATCCGATATTCCAAATTTGTCGGCATTTCTTATTATCAAGTTTGAAAACCAGCCAAAAATAGCTTAATTCAGCTTTTTTTGTAAAAACACGAGGTTTTCTGAGTTGATCAACATTCTTCAAAAAACCACTTTTCAGCATTTTCCCCCGAAAAGTTGGCCCAATAGTTGCTTTGTTTGGAGGACATGGATGTGCAAAATCCAATTCCGGACAGGGAATTTGAGGAATATGCCCCCCCGGCTATCGCGCTCGGCAAGCCGTCTGAATGGTTTACCTCTGGAAATTTCTGTGGCTCGGCCCGCTCCCCGGACGTTGAGGGCTGGCAGTCCTCCGCCGCACTCGGCTTGATTGGTAATGCCCCCCTCGCCATCGCCGGACTGGAAAAAACCGATTCGCCCGAGGCCCGGTTTTACCTAGGGGCGGCACTGTGGATTGAGGGCAACGAAACCGAAGCAACCGATGTGCTGGCGCGAGTGAATCTACCCGAGGCACGGCGGCTGTTGGCGTTGATACAAAAACCTCGTATTAACGTTCTCGCCCAGACGGTTTGGGAAGACGCGGCGTTTGAAGATGAAAAATTTCATGTACACCGCACCGGCATCAAGCGTACACGGCTCAATGAGGAGACTGTGCTCGAAGCGGACAACCGCGTTCTGGATGAACCGTTCCTAAGCATACGCAAGGGTTTGGATTTCAAGCCTGACTTTTATTTTGCCCACATGATTGAGTGGCAATACCTACCCTATGATCTAACTGAACTTAGCTGCCCCACTTTTGGCGCAACCTCTGACTTGGACCTGCACATCCAAAATAATGCACCGTGGCTTTCGGCGTTTGATGAGGTAATCACCGTGGGGCCCGAGGAATGGGCAAAAGCGCGCGCCTTGCGGCCGGGCCCTACCTGCATATTTCCAAAGCTCTTCGGCATCAACCTGGATCATCAATTGAAACTGGATGACCGCAAGCGTGACGTGGATGTTTTCATCTCGGGCACCATGATCAGCCCCTATCACCCGGACAAGGCGCAGTTGCTCCAGCAGTTGCTCAGTGATGGGTCGCTGAACATTCGATACATGAACGGGTTTCTGCCACCCTGGAGTTATGTGTCTGAGATGATGCGCTCAAAGGTGTCCTTCACCTACGTGCGCCATCCGGGAAGTATGCCTTCGCGCGGGGTGGAAGCGTTGGCGGCCGGCTGCGCGGTGCTCACGCAGACAGGCAGTGCGTTGGGGTTGTATGTAGCCGAAAATGAGGGCGTGTTTACTTACGAACCTAATCAACTGGCCGGACGCATCCGGGAGTTGGCCGGCAACTGGGACACCATTGCCCCTCAAGCACGACGAGGCGCGGAAATTATGCGCAGGGAATTTACTGGCAGTAGATGCATTTCGCAGTTCCTGCGATTTCTCACTGTGCGCACCGCGATCACGGGAAAGAACCGGCCTCGCGTGGCTCCACCCGTTCCGCACCAGAAACGGGTGATCACCAAGCGTGGTTGGTTGTACCCGGGCACGGTGAATTATTGCCTGTTGAACCACACGATGGAGGAATCCCGGCAGCGCGAGGCAAAGCAACCACAGTCGCATCATTCAATCGATGCAGCACGCGAACTGGATTTGTACCTGGCCTGCGATTTGCCACAAGTGAGCAAAAAAATTCATGGTTATCAAAATATGACCCAAGATGCGAAGCGAGCGGGCGACGGCGCCGCAGTTAAAAAATTGGCTGATGAAATGCGGGCAAACGCCAAGCGCATTTACGAGCATGGGATCAGAAAACATCCTAACTCACTGGTGCTTCGGTTCAACAGCATCCGGCACGATCTGCATTTGGGATCACCGGGACAGGTGGCCGAGGCGCTGGACCAGATTCAGGTCATTCTGGATCAATCTACATTGCACGGCACCATCGATCCGCAAGAGGATATCATGCCATGGGATTATTTTGGATCACTGTTCAATTACCGAGGTTACCTCGACACACTAACAGTGGGCTTGACCTCGGGCACAGTAGATACGGAGAAACTGGCTCAAATGATCCTCGCTTCACTTGCGCATTATCTGGGGCAATACACCGCGCAGGTGGCCCCGCTGGAACGAGCGGTACGATGGGACCCGGAATTTGGGCATTACCACTTTTCGTTGGCGCGCGCACTACTGCTGCGCAATGAACCAGGCGATGACCGACGAGCTGGAACGCTGCTAGAGGGATTATTTGAAAAGGGCATTTTGATCGAGCCGACCTTTCGTTTGTTGGCCAAACTCCGTGAATACCGAGGGGTGGAAGTGGCGAAGTGGGAAGATTATGAGCAGCGCTTTAGGCGACTGCAGCGAATGATCTTTGCCTCCGGCCAGGCCTATGAGCAGTTTGAAGATGACACGTTGATCCTGCCCCCAGATGTGAAAAATCTGCCGCTTTTGGCTGATCCTTTTGTCGATAAAAATCTGCCGATGGCGGGAACTGAGTCTTCAACCCATTTGGCGAGTCCTGCGGGGCGGCGTGACACACCAAAAAAAGTGCTACTCATCTCCTTTGAGTGCGGCAACTGGGAAAATGCGAAGGCGTGGTCATACAACGGATTTTATGCGCTGGAGGAGGCGCTGGGAGCGCAAGGCGTAAGACATCTCACTCTGCCAACAATCGCGGGAATGCCCTCCAGTCATCGCGGTTCTTGGCTGCGGCAGGCCGAACTATTCACCAAGGGCGAAAAATTTGACCAAGCATGGATTTGGGTCACTCACAACGACTACGAGCCGGAGTTTTTGAATTGGTTCGAAAAAATCGCGCCTGTGCGGGTTGGTCTGATTATGGAATCGCTGGAGCACACGGCGGAGGAATCAAAGCGCTTTCCAAACCTTGCCGTACGCCGTAAAAAAGTGCTGGATCACTTGAGGCACTGCACCCATGCGCTAACGTTTGATGAAAAGGATGCGGAAACTCTACCGATAGACTTACCCATACATGCGTTGTGGTGCCCGCCGGTGGTTGGCTGGCGCGATGTTTGCGCGCAAATCGATCTGCCCGCACCCGGACCGG
Source organism: uncultured Verrucomicrobiota bacterium (assembly GCA_964616045.1). Taxonomy (GTDB): domain Bacteria; phylum Verrucomicrobiota; class Verrucomicrobiia; order Limisphaerales; family UBA1100; genus UBA1100. Next base: position 39,009 of record CAZTTU010000004.1, read on the forward strand.
CCTGTTTCCAAGGCACCCTGTATAACCCGGAGCGACAAGCGTTTTTTGAGTTGGCTGAATTGCGTAAATTATTGCACCAGCCCGAATTGCCCGAAGCAACTTCGGAATTGCCTTCAGATTTTGACAAGACACAGGCTCTCTCCATCAAGCAATTGATGCGGTACGACGTGGCCGCGTTGGAGTGGCTAGATGAATACCTCACGCAACTGCGGCGCATTCGGCGGCAGCTGAATGACTTATGGCAAAAAGGGCTCCGCCAGAGTTACTTGCAAGTAAATCTGCCATCCATTTTTAAATCCTATGCTGGACGCGTGGTGGAAAGTATGGCTGCGGGCAGACCAATCATTTCTTGGGAACCTCCTAGAGAACGAACACGGGCATTATTCACTCCTGGCAAGGAAATCCTTTGGTTCAATCGTGACAAGCCGGAGCAGTTGGCCGAACAAATACAATGGCTACAAAAAAACCCACACAAAGCTGCTGCAATCGCTGAAAACGCTCGAGCCAAGGTTCTGCGTTATCACACCGCTGAAATCCGTGTAAGGCAAATCTTGGACTGGATAGAACACGGATTGGAGCCAGATTTTGGAGAAAATATAAATTCATCGACTGAAACAGAACAAACCGAATTGGATATGAATACAAACACCCTACCACCGGAAACCCTTGAAGAGGCTTTAGACCAGGCTGAAGTTTGTAACAACCACGAGGATCACGAGGGAGCCGTCCAGGCGTTGGAAAACGCTCTCGAACTCGGAGACCGCCACCCTGTAATCCTGCGCGCCTTGGCCACTCAACAGTTTCTCCAATCCCGTTACGACAAGGCCCGAGTACTGTTCAAGGAGTTTACTACCGTCTGCCCGGATGATGCAACGGGCCATGTACAGTACGGATTGGCCGCCTTTCACGACAAAGACGAGGAAATGTGCATCTCTGCCTTACAACAAGCCCTTGTTCTGGAACCGGATCACCTTGAGGCACTCAAATTATTGGCCGATTTAGATGTGCGTGCCGAACACTACGCCGAGGCGAGGCGTAAATATGATCAAGTCGCCGAACAAGGCGGAATTACAGCAGAAGCCTTACAGGCTTTGGCATTTTGTCAGTTCAAAACTGGAGATATAGAACGCTCCCAAGATACATACAAACAGTTGCTGGCCTTCAATCCCAAGGATGAGTTGGCTACTCACAACTTGAGTGTTGTCGAAGCCACTTTGCGGGACAACCCACCTGCTTCCACCAAAATGACATCCAATTTGGAAACAGAATCCGTGAATGAGTTCCTGGAGCAGGCTGATTTCTTTCAACAAGCCGGCAACTCGGAAGCGGCTTTGGCTGAACTGCAACGGGCGGTGGAGCTAGAGCCCAAGAATCCACGGCTAATTGAGGCCTTGGGATCAGCACTGTTTCAACAGGAACGATTTGAGGAAGCACGCAGTCACTTCCGCCACTTCATTGAGTTACAACCCCGCAATGCCATGGCGTACACCCGCTTGGCGATGACCAGCTACGCCACAGATCGTTATGATGAATTTGAATGTGCCTTGGGACTGGCCATGGAAATTGATCCGGAATCGCCGGAAATGCTCCATTTCATGGGAAAGGTGAACCTGGATCAACAGCGTCACTACGATGCCGGGCGGATCTTTGGTAAACTGGTGGAACTGGAACCCGAGAATGTACAAAATCTGTTGGCTCTGGGCATGTGCCTCCATCAGGGCGGCCAAACGGAAGCCGCGCAGGATACTTACAAGCGCACCCTGCAGCTGGATCCTGAAAATCAAATTGCCCAAACCAATCTCATTGCGATCGAACAGAATGCCTTACCTGCCGAGACGAAAACCGATATTCATGAGTCAACAACTCAATCACAATCGCTGGACACCTCGTTGGAGAAAGCACAAGCGGCCTTGGAACAGGGCGAATCGCAACGCGCGATAGCGTTATTGGAAAACGTGCTGGCGCAGCACCCCAGTGAAGTAGCCTTACTCAGGGCTTTGGGGAACTTGTACTTCAGTGAGGGGCAGCTGAAGGAATCGATGGAATACTTCCACCGAATCTCCGATTTGCTACCCGGGGAAATCGACGCACAATTGCAGGCAGCCACTACGGCGTTGCTCGCCGAAAATTACGAAACCTTTGAAATCTATATGGAACGCTCCCTCGAGTTGGAGCCGGAAAATCCGCATGGGTTAAAGCTGTTGGCAACAGCGAATTTCAAGGCACAAAAATACAAGGAGGCCGCTGATCTTTATTGCCAAGCTTTAACCGGCTTGACGGAGGATATCGAGATCGTTCTCGCGCTGGGCGTTTGTTTTCACAATCTGGAAGATAAGGACACTGCTGAATCATGCTTCAAACGAGCCTTGGAGATTGATCCGTATAACCCCGTGGCCGCCGAAAACTTAAAGTCACTCGCAAACACAACCGCTCCCCCTGAGACGACAATCCAATCGAACAGTCATATCAGCGCCACCGTGCTGAATGATATCTGCAGCCATGTCCAAAATAAAGCAACCGATGAATCTGCAAATTTGCCCACCGCAGCATTGGTTGGAAATCTGGATCACGCGCAGGAACTGCTTAGCCAGGGGCTGCATATCGAATCCTGGAATGAAACCCTTAAAGCAATCGAACAACGCCCTTTCCATCCGGAGGCTTACTTGCACCTAGCCGAAGTGGCATTGGATTGCGATGACACGCTTCAGGCAGCGAAATGTTTAGTAACAATAAGCTCTCTCACCCCAAGTTGGGAGATTCCAAAGCAAGCCCTCGATACGATCAACAAACAGCCCCACACGCAATCAACTGAAATCAATTGGCCCACATTACCCCAGCCCGCAGCAAGTCCGCGCCTGAGTGTTTGCTTCATTACCAAGGACGAAGAGCGATTCCTAGACGACGCTCTGCAATCTGTAAGAAACATTGCCCATCAAATCGTTGTGGTAGATACCGGTTCCACTGATCATACGGTGGCAATTGCTGAAAAACATGGCGCTGAAGTCCATCACTTTGAATGGTGCGATGATTTCTCAGCTGCACGAAACTTTGCACTGGAACACGCCCGAGGAGACTGGGTGCTCGTGCTGGACGCCGATGAAATTCTGCCCACTGATGAAATCGAGCACCTTCGTGCGGATTTGACCCAAGCCAATTATCTCGGCTTTCGACTCCCACTAGTAAATAAGATTCTAGCCAAAAATGACGAGGAGGAAACTGCCGACGGCATTTGCTACGTGCCGAGGCTGTTTCGTAATGCCCCTGGCCTGCATTTCGTGGGCCGCGTGCATGAGCAGATATATTGCTCCGTGCTAGTGCGTCAGGCCGATTGGCAAATGGACTCAGGCATTGGCACCACCTGCCTGCATCACTTTGGCTACACGCCGGAAGTGAAGAAGGAACGTAACAAGGTGAAGCGCAACCTGAAGCTCCTAGAGATGGCCGTTGAAGAACAGCCAGCAGAACCTGCACTCCTGATGAATTACGCGCTGGACTTGTTCAATGATGGCCAGTTTGAGGCGGCGCTCGAAAAAGACCGCGAGGCTTTCACCCTGCTTTCCAAACACAAGCGGGGAAACGTCCTGCCGGAGGTGCGGGAACGACTAGTCAGCGTGTACTGCTACCATTTGCTGCAAGCAGAGCTTTACGATGAGCTAATGAAGGTCGCGGCCAGCCCGATGGCTGTTGACTGCGGCCCGACCTCATCAATTCATTACGTGCACGGTTTGGCATTGTTGAAGCTGGATCGATTTGAGGAGGCGATTGAGCCTTTCCGTGACTGTATTGCAAAACGGGATGAACCCACTTTTACTGCACGCTTCAAGGGCGTGGAAGGGCACGGACCACATCATTTGCTGGCCGATTGTTTGGCAAAATCCGGCCAATCCGAGACGGCCATCGCAGAGTACAAACTCGCTCTGAACATTGCCCCGAAAGCCACTAGCGTTCGCCATGGTTACGCCCATTACTTGACAGAACTAGGGCAACCGGAAAAGGCGGTGAAACTCCTGTTCGACGCTATTGAAAACGAGTCCATTGACGCACGCCTCTGGTCGCTCGGCTGTCATATTGTCAATGGTCACTTGAACGATTCCGATGTTGCCCTTCACTGGACCGATTGCGCCATTGACGAATTCCCGGAACACCCCGAGATACGTAAGCAACGTGGCATCGCGCTGCTTACTGTGGGAAATTTCAAGGACGCACTGACATTTTTCGAAAAGGCCCCGCAACATCCGCTGAATGAGGGCGCTCGAATCCTGTGTCGAATTGCCACCGGACAAACAGCACAGCTCAGTGATCCTGACAAAGAACAACTTATCAGCACCGCTTTTATGGAATGGTACCGCCGCCTGCTAGAGCGAGGACAGGGAGAATCAGCAAAACGATTGGCTAAAAATATTGACACCCTAGAAGCCGTACTGCCCACGGCAGTCACGATGTTGCGCGAAGCGGTGTCGGCCGAAAATTAAGCACGTATTTATTATTCGGCTTTGCCTTGAAACTGGCTCTCGCCTGAACCGGTCGCGGTGATACCGGTCGCGTTTTGCACTTCAAAGGTCCAGGAACGCTTCTCGGAATTAAGGAGCCGTTCACGAAGCTCGATGACCAGTCCCGGCCGTATACAGTGCCAGGTAATCAACTGCTTGGCGGCATCCCAGTAGCCCGTGAAATGGTCGACCGGACCGTCTTGAAAAAAATAAGCCCACCTATACACTCCGTCCACTGTATCCCACGTCTTCACCCACATAAAATATTCCGTACTGCCCTCAGGATCTACAACACCTTCGTTGATAAGAAATTTCCCGCCGCGCGACCAACGCATACGACTCAATAATTCCAGATTCTTGGTGCTTCCTCCCTCAGAAACCGTTTGTGTCTCTTTCCAAATTCCGCCTCGACCCAGTCTTTCGAGTTCTTTGCCCAATGGCATAGGATCTACCGTCGGTCGGGTATGCGGACCAGTGCGCTTGGCCTCGGATCGACCGTCCACACTAACTCTTCCTTTTTCAGTAATTTGGAAGTGGAGTTGCTTTGCTCTCGGATCAGTGAAAATTTCAGTGATTCGAAAATCCAGTCCCTCCGGGGCACTGGGAAGATAAATCGGTTTCCATTCCATGAACGCTTGTTTCGGATACCATCGACCCGCAAAACCGCGCACCAAGCCATCATTCTGGAACCAGGTACTTCGAAAACGATTGGTGCTGGCGCCACTGTCGAAATGTTTTACCACCAACTCATGTGCCTTTTGTTCGCCAACATTAATCTCGGTCTCCAACAAAAGACAATGCCCGTTGAGAGCCCAGCTAGCGTACATCGTCGCGGAGTTGTGATTTGTCTGGCCATCAGGCCCGATCACCGTGTTTTGCACCTGCCATAACCCCGGTTCTTCCAGAACCCTCAACTCGGCCCTAGCTGACTTTGTTGCATCCAAGGGTGACTGGGCCGGCATCTCGGCAACTGGAGATTTGCCACATCCCCATGCCATTACCAGCATCGTGATCAATAGCCAACGCATCCCCAAAGTCTACCATCTCATTGGCTATGGGAAAGCCGTATGACACTTTTTTGTCAAAAAAAGCTGGCTGAAAAATAATACTCATGTCCATACTCTCCCCATGCAAGTTCCACGCTTATTCAAGACTGGGCGCCCTCCCCGTGCATTTTTTTGGTGGCTTCCGGTTGCCATGCTTACAGCCGTTCTCTGGATGGGCTGCAATAAAGCTGCCGACGAGAAAAAGTCTGCAGCTGGAGAATCTACAACCCCAAGCACTGCCCAGCCCATCGTCGTAGACAATAAAGAAGCGACGGGAGATGAAAAACTCGCTGGCCTCGTAGCCAATGTGGAAGAGACGTCCACTCCTCGTGCGCCTGAGCAGCCCGTGGACGTTCCTGTCGTGGCAACTCCTGTTGCGGCGGTAACTCCGGCGGCCAAGACAACGCCAGCAGGACCCCTGCCCGCAAACGCCAAATACCTGCCTTCAAACGCCACGGCAATTGTCTCATTTAACTTGGGTCAATTACTGAAAAAAGGCGGCTATGATGATTTTATTAAATCGCCCATGGTGGCAGCAATTACAGGAGAGCTGGAAAACGAGTTGGGAGAAGAACTGGCAACTTTGCTGCAAAAGATCATCAAGGACCCAGCCGCCAGCGGCATCGACACCGCTCAGCCAATCCATATTTTCCTGGATGTTTCTGCCCCGGAAAAAGATGACCCTTTTGCCGAACCAATGATGAATGGCGGTTTGGTAGCCTCGGTAAAAAATGCCGATGCAGTTGAGACCACTTTGAATAAGTTATTCGCATTGGGAGGTGATAATGTGAAGCGCGGCAAGGGCGAAGGGTACAAGAGTATGATGCCTCCGGATGGTGAAGGCGTTGCCGCGGCAATGGGTTATTCGAAGGACGCCTTCATCTTTGTTGGCAGCAGTAATCCTGAGGATGTCGCCAAGATTCCCGGCCAATTGGCAGATCGTTTTGCCGGCAAAAAATCGTTGGCAAAAAACTCCAAGGCTGCGGTGTTGCTGCAGGAGAAATACGATATTGCTGCCTGGATGGACTATACAAAAATCATGAACATGGCCTTCGATGCGGCCGGCGGGCTCCCGGAAGGCGACCCTCTAGCCGCATTGACCAAAGACATGGAGTACGCCGTTGCCGTGCGTTTTGAGGCAGGTAGCGTAGATGTGGACATGATCTCCTATACCGATAGCGAGCTCTACAAGGGCTTCAGCAAAGGCGGAATGGATAAAGGCTTGGTAAACCTCGTTCCCAACAACGCGATCCTAGCCGGCGCGGAGGCGTTCAACATGAAGCCGATCCGAGATATGATGATCAAACAGGTGCTGCCGTTGTTAAAAAATGGAGAAAATGCCGAGATGACTCAGGAGATTGAAAACATGCTTGGAATGACGATTGAAGATGTACTCACCATTCCAAAGGGCGATTTCCTCGCTGTGTTTGATGGCCTGCAAGAATCCGATGAGCTTGGAATGATGCCACAGTTCCTGCTCGGCCTTACCATCGATAACAAGGCAAATTTCAACAAGCTCTTAAGCAATCCGGCCATACAGGGCTTTCTGCCCAGCCTGAATGCATTCGGAATGCAGATCGCGCAGAACGAGAATGCCTTCTTTATTTGTAGCCAAAACCACGGACCGGCTGTCAACGGAGGCAAGGCGCAAAAACCGGCCAACAAGCGACACCAGAAATTGCTGAGTGGTGATATGGGAGGTTATGTACAATTCGATGCGGTGGGAGCATTAATCCAAAAACTCGGGGCAGGCGTTGCTGAAGCCCAGATGATAGGACAATTACTGGGTACATTAGATGAGGCAACCTTTCAGGGCTCCTTTGGAGACGGAGAGCAGTCAGTTCTCGCCCGACTAACCTTCAAGGACAAAAAAGCTAACGGCCTAAAGCAACTCATCGATCTATCCACACAAATCGCTTCCATGACTGGAGAATTGGACGCATCGTTTCCTCCCGGCGAAGCACCTGAACCTGATGAAATTGAGGTAGAACCAGTAGATCCCAAGCTGGATCAGGCCCTGGATCAGGACAAATAATAGGCCTCAAAGGCTATTCTCACATAAATGGCGTTGAATTAGCGGGTTTATGCCTGCCATTTTAATGGCCGTTTTTTTTCTTTTTTTGTCAGTTTTGGCTAAAGCCACCTGCCGAAACTGCCGACTAATACTCGGAACATACTAGCCAGAAATGGCAGTGGCGATACCGCGCCCAAGGATGGATCAAAAACGGTGGAAACACCGGAGAAAGCGGTAAAATGATGAGAATCAACACGGATGTTGAATCCAGCCACTCAGCTCAGGACTTGTCCAAGGCTGAAACGCTGCAGAAGTTTGGACTTTTCTTCCAGAAAATGGGGGAACTGGACTTGGCGGTTTCCGTGTATCAGCGCCTCCTTGACCTAGGCGCCGATTCCCCCGATTTGCGGTTCAACTTTGGCGCTGCACGCCTCAAACAAATACGTCCCACAGAAGCACTCGATCACTTCAAAGCTGCTGCCCGCCGCCAGCCCGACGAACCTGGTATCCACTTGGGCATGGCCAATTCCCACCAGCTATTGGGTGACATTGCCTCTGCTGAGGCATGTTTGGAAAAGGAACTTCTGGTGAGTCCAGAATCCGCGCAAGCCTCCGTGAATCTGGGCTGGATTCTTGAGGAACAAAACCGCGTGCCCGAAGCCCTTATGCAATATCGCAAGGCACTTTACCACAATCCCAATCATCCTGATTTGCGCTGGAACCATGGCCTTGCCTGCTTGATGCTGGGTGACCATGCCCGTGGCTGGCGCGACTACGAATTCCGTTGGAAGGCACGCAAAAAACTAAAACCCACCTATGACAAACCTGAATGGAAAGGCGAACCGCTCAAGAACCGCTCTCTGCTCCTGCACACAGAACAGGGCTTTGGCGACACAATCATGTTCCTACGTTTTGCTCAGCAAATGGGTCAGGCCAACAACCGCATCTCCCTGCAGTGCCAACCACAACTGAAACGCCTCTTTGGCGCCCAACCTGAATTGGAACATGTAGTGGCAAACGGTGAAAAACTGCCAAGCTATGACCTGCAGGCTCCACTTATGAGCCTGCCCCATTTACTCAAGCTCTCACGCGAAAACGATTTTCATTCTCATGCTTATCTTTCGACTAATGACCTTTCAATCGCGCCCATTCCGGAAGCGCAACCGGGCCACAAAAAAGTAGCCGTCACTTGGGCCAGTGCGCCGCACAGTGAGGATAAAGATAAAAAAACAGTGCCCTATTCGAAATTTTGCACACTTTTCGACATCCCTAACTGCACGTTCTATTCGGTACAGATCAACGCGGATGCCACAGCAGTAGCCGACATGAACCGACGCTCAAACGTGCACGACTTGCGGGATTCCATCAGCGACTTTGCCAACACCGCCGGAATCATCAACCAAACCGACCTGGTGATCACCGTGGATACCGCCACCGCCCATCTTGCTGGAGCTCTTGGTAAACCCGTTTGGACACTGCTTCCCTACGCCGCCGACTGGCGGTGGCGCCTGCATCGCACAGACACACCTTGGTACCCTTCCATGCGCCTCTTTCGCCAAAATAAATCCGGACATTGGGATGACTTGATGGAAGAAATAAACCACTGTCTCTTCAACCACTGTGCGCAATTTTCCACCTCGCGTCTCGCAGGCGGCGTGGTGGCTTCCTGCTAATATTTCAATCCTGCTGCATCGCAGAAGAAATCCAAGTGTCAAAAAGGGATTCCGGTATGGCCGGATGAAAATCTCCAGGGATGTCTTGCCCGCCGGAGAGATAGGTGATTGGCAATTGTGTGGCAAGCATGATGTTCCACACCTTACTCCAGCGCTCATCTTCATCGACGTGAGTAAGGATCACGCCGGACAGTCTTAACCGTGAAAACGCCTTGGCCTGCCGAAGCAACAGGCCCAAATCGTAGGCGGCATTGAGCACAAGGTGGATTTCAGTTGCACCGAGATCTTTCACCTGTCGGTCCAATGCCTTAAGTGAATCTGGCTGATCTATCGGCACTCCGGGATAATCCACCAGACGCATTGTATCTTCCGGTGGCTGCTCATCCGGATTCCACAGACGCTCCACTGGCACTTGCAGCAATTCTCCATGGAGACTCAAAAATTCCGCCGTGTTTGGGCGATCGGTGTCCAGCCGCCAGATACGTGAAGGACGCTGACGGAGAAAGGTTTCCAGCGTGGCCCACTTGGCCAGCACTGTGGTCTTGCCGGTCCCAGGCGTCCCCACAAGCACGCGCACGGGATTGCCGGGCTTTTCCACACGCCGTGCCAGTTGATGCCAATATTCAGAAAGCACCTCGCGCAGAAGTTCCATTTCTTCAAGCAGATTACGGGGCTTAGTGGCACCTAGAAAATTTCTTGATTGCGCGGAAAGCCATCGGGCATGTGAAGGCAGAAGCCCGATCTGCTCAAGCACTCGCACCGCCGGCAACAGCACTTCCTCCATCTCGTCACCTTGTGCAGCGCGGATCATCTGCATCACCTTAGGCGGCAGCCGATCATCCGGGCTGGACTGGGGCTCCACCGAGACAACGCCGCGAGCTTGGAGTTCATCCTCAAGCTGCTGCACCTTGACGGTAAGCTGCTGAAACGATTCCTGTTCACTAGGCTCTGGCTCCGGTGTCGTGGCAAGCACCTCAACCTGCGGCTTAGCCCACAGTTTTTTCATGCCATCAGCGGGGAGCTTTCGCACGTTGAGAATAACTGCGTCTGGGCCAACTTGAGCCTGCACTTTTTCGAGAGCTTCCTGTGTGGAGGAGGCTATGATCTTGACGGCGTTCATGCGTTGAAAATGCACCGGCCACGGCGGCCCGGATTATTGCATGGACGGTACGGTGGCAACCGGCTCAATTTCAATCTTGGGCGGCAATTCCTCATAGCTGAGAAATGCCAGCTCGGGGAATTTCGCCGCAAAGAATCGGCGCAGTCCAGCCCGAATCATTGACGAACAAATCACAGCAGGCGTACGACCCTCAGCTATCATCGGCTGGATAGATTGATGCAGGTGATGTGACAGGTGCTCGGCAATCTTTGGATCAATCAGCAGAACCGTCTCGTTCTGCGACGGGCGAATGCCTTTCACCATCTCCTCCTCCAGCCATGGATCAAGGGTGATTGCAGGAAGATTGTCGTTGTCATCGAGATATGGTTTTACCACCTGCGCACCGATGGCTTTGCGGGCTTGCTCGGAAAGCTCATCGGGATTTTTCGTCGTAGCCGCATAATCGGCCACACGCTCTAGAATACTCACTAGATTGCGAATGGAAACTCCCTCAGAAAGGAGATTCTGCAAAACGCGCTGCACCTGCCCCACGCTGAGAAGAGTCGGCACTAGCTCATTCACGAGGGCTGGATTGTTTTCCTTGAGATTATCCAGCAACACCTGTACGTCCTGTCGGCTGAGAATCTGGTGACAATGACGCTTGATGGTTTCACTGAAATGCGTAACGAGCACGTCTGCCGGATTCACTACGGTGTAGCCAACCACCTCGGCATTCTTACGTTCGACCTCAGTGATCCATACAGCCGGCAAGCCAAAACAAGGCTCGGTAGTCTGCACACCGGGCAACACATCGGTGCTGTTGTTGGTGTTCATTGCGAGCCAGTAGCCAGGCATTACTTCGCCGGTGGCAATGAGTTGGCCGCGAAACACAAAGCGATATTCGTTGGGTTGCAGCTCAAGATTATCGCGTAGCCGCACAGCGGGGATGATGAAGCCCATCTGCTCTACAAAATTACGACGCACACCGGTCACTCGCTCCAAAACCTCCCCACCCTTCTTTGGGTCTGCCAGCGAAAGCAGGCCATATCCCAACTCAATTTGCAGCGTATCGAGATTCAGCAATTCCTCCATTTTCTCCGGACTACCAGATTTGTCGTCCTTGGGATCGCCCCCTCCATCGGGGCCATCGTCCGGAAGAGCCCCATCATCAAAATCTGGTCCCTCCGGTTGCTCTATCAACAGGCCGCGTTCCTGAAAATTACGATACATGAGGCCAAACAGCACTCCCATACACATGAACGGGAACCATGGCAGGACCCCCGCTAGTAACGAGAAGAGGGAAAGTAAAAGCATAGACATTGAAAGCACCTTTAACACTTTCGGCTGCAAAAAAAGCTGCTCGGTTAGAGTGGTTCCGAGGCTCTGTTTTTCCGCAGATCGCGTTACCAGAATACCAGCCGCCGTGGAGATCACGAGCGCCGGAATCTGGGATACGAGACCATCACCAATACTCAGGATGGTGTAGGTTTGTAGTGCCCCACCAACTTCCATGCCGCGCTGCATCACTCCAATGCCAATGCCGCCAATGATGTTCACCAGCGTGATGATGATGCCAGCGATAGCATCACCGCGCACAAACTTGCTGGCACCATCCATCGAGCCGTAGAAATCCGCCTCCTTGGAGAGATCATCACGCCGTTTGCGAGCCTGTTCTTCCTTAATGAGGCCTGCGTTGAGCTCGGCATCTATCGCCATTTGTTTGCCGGGCATAGCGTCCAGGGTAAATCGCGCGGCCACTTCCGCAATGCGCCCGGCACCCTTGGTAATCACTACGAAGTTGATAACGGTGAGTATGACAAACACCACAAAACCAACCACATAGTTATTTTGCACCACCACTTCACCAAACTTCTGAATAATCTGGCCAGCCTGCGCCTCGCCCAGAATTAGCCGGGTGGTAGCTATGTTGAGTCCCAATCTAAACAATGTGACGATGAGCAGGAGCGTCGGGAAGCTAGTGAACCCCGAGGGATCACGTAGATAAATGATCACCAGCATCACGAGCAGGCCAGTGGAGATACTTAGTGCCAGCAAAATGTCCAGCATCCATGGCCGCATTGGCAGGATCATGCACATCAACACACCAAACACGAAGGCCACGAGACCTAGCTCGGACCACCGTGATTCCAGTTTTGCAGGAGCAGCACTCATGCAAGCAATCTCACTCTTCGTCTTATGCCAGATGGCTGGTGAAAGCTCATTGTTTGGATATCCAACTCAGCACGCATCCATGCATGCCATATACTTCACAGCATTTTGAATGCCAGCAAAGCGTTTAAATGGATGTTTATTAGCATTTTTTGGCAAAAATATGCATTATTAAGCCGTCACTCGATGGCCTTTCATGTAATATTTGTAGCGATTGGTGCGGTAGACATAGGCCAATATTTCTGCCACTGCGGCAAATAAGTCGGGGATGATTTCCTGCCCGACTTTGCAATTCTTGAACAACAACCTTGCCACTGGCTTGTTTTCCACAATGGGCACTTCATGTTTTTTGGCGATCTCTCGAATTCGAAGCGCATTGTACCGAGCACCCTTGGCCACCACACGCGGGGCACTCATTTGGCCACGTTCGTACTTGAGCGCAATTGCAAGGTGCGTCGGGTTGGTCACAATCACATCCGCCTTGGGCACTTCCTGATTCAGCGTGTCCATTAGCATTTGGCGGCGGCGGCGGCGCATCTCCCCCTTTTGTTGCATGTTGCCTTCCGCCTGCTTGCTTTCATCTTTCACTTCCTGCTTGGTCATCATGCTGTCCTGCTCATTCTTCCAGTGCTGGTAGGCATAATCGGCTCCGGCAATCACCACCATGCCAGCAATCACGCGAAGCGCAACCCCCAGGGTGGTATTCCCCATGAAGGCAAGCAGATGCTGGATATCCGTGGAGGTATAAAAAATGGGATCATTCAACACTTCCTTGATAACCGGATAACTAAACCCGAAGATCACCATAAACTTCAGTAAACTGACCGCCAATTTGGCAAACGACTGGCTGCTGAACATTCGTTTGAAGCCGGACAACGGACTGAGCTTGCTTATTTTAGGCTCAATCGCCTTTGGTGAAACTCGCATCCCACTTTGGGCCCCGGAGGATAGGAGCCCGGCAAACATTGCCATGATCATCACCGGTAATATTAGTGTGCCCGCTGTCAACATGAAATGCCCGAAGTGGCCAATGAATGATTCTGGCGTCATATTAAGGGTCCCCAGTTGTTGATAGACACTGGTCATGAACGACCGGAAAGTGTCGACCATTTTGGGAGCCATTATGGTCAGGACCAACATGGCACCAATCATGAGTACCAGAGTGTTGACTTCCCTACTGCGCGCAAACTGACCGGATTCCATCAGCTGCTGCAGCTTTTTTGGCGTTGGCTGTTCGGTTTTCTCCTGACCTGATTCGTTTTCAGCCATAGGTTATCCTCCGGCAAGCAAACGAGTGACCGCCACAAAGTCATTCGGCAATTGGCCCAAATAGTTTGAGATTTCGCGAGCAGCCAGCGATAGGGTAAACCCGAAAAGAAAAATCCCCACCAAAATGCGGATTGAGAAGCTCAAAATAAAAACGTTCACTTCCGGAATCGTGCGACCTAATACCATCATCAAGAGGTTCACCACGACGCCCACTGCTATGAGTGGTGCAGCGATGCGTAACGCCACAATAAATGTCCTAGCACACAGGCTTGTGATTTCGTCAAATAACTCATTGGAAAGCTGACCACCTCCAATAGCCAACACGTTGTAGGATTGCTGGAAGCCCATCAATAGCTCAAAATGGATATCCAGTGAAAACATCAGCATCACCGTGATCATCTGGAGCATCACCGCTGGAGTTTGCGCGGGCGTTGTTTCACCCGGAGCGATGAGGCTGGAAAGTTGCAATCCCAACTGTCCGCCAATGTAGTGGCCCGCCAACCCCACCGCGAAGAGGATAAGACGACATATAAATCCAAGCAGCAATCCGAAAGCTACTTCCTTGGCTATGAGACCCACGAAACTGATCGAATCACTCTGCAAAAACCCCTCAGGCAAACTCACACCCGGCATGGACAGCATGGCGAGAAAACCCGCTAAAGCAATCCGAATGCGCATCGGCATGGCGGCTGCCGAAAAGATTGGAAAAATGGAAAGCATGGCACCCGCACGAACGAACACCATAAACCAAGTGAGGAAAAACTCCTGCATAAGTTTTTCCTACATCACCATCGAGGGCATCTTGTCGAAGATATTGGTGGTGTAGTCCATCAATGTCCGCACCATCCAAGGCATAATTAAAAAGAGCAATAATGCCACTGCCAGTGCCTTGGGGACAAAGGTCAGTGTCTGCTCCTGCAACGAGGTAACGGCCTGGAAGAGACTCACCAATAAACCGACTGCCATGCCGGTGAGAAGCAACGGCATGGCGATCATCATGATGTGAGTCATCAATCCTTTCATTAGTTCAACTACATAATCAGGACTCATAATCTTCCCTTTGTCAGACTCCAAAACTTAAGGCTAACGACCGAACCACCAGAGTCCAGCCATCCACAAGTACAAACAGGAGAATCTTGAGCGGCATGGAGATGGTCACCGGCGGCAGGAACAGCAGACCGAGACTCATCAAGACAATCGCCACTACAAAATCAACCAAAATAAACGGAATAAACAACAAGAACCCCATCTGGAAGCCGGTTCTCAATTCGCTAAGGATGAAGCCCGGAATCACCACACTCATGGGCAAATCCTCCACCTTAGTCGGCCCCATCTTGGCAAGGCCCACAAAAAATTCCACATCCTTGGGTCGAGCCTGACGTAGCATGAAATCTTTCACATGCCCTTTGGCCTCATCCAGCGCCTGTCCTCCGGTAATAGCACCGGCAGAGTATGGCTGAATCGCATCCGCATCAATGCGCTGATAAACCGGCTGCATGATGAAAAAAGTCATAAACAAGGAAAATCCAATCAAGATCTGGTTGGCAGGCACTCCCTGCAACGAAAGTGCGTTGCGCAAAAAAGAGAACACGATGATGATTCGAGTAAAACTCGTCATCAACATCACCAGTGAGGGTGCCACGGTAAGCAACGTGATGAGAAACACAATGCGAATGGCAACATCCACCTTTTTTGGCTCTTCCGGCAGATTCATGCCAATGTTGAAATTGAAGGCGTTGGTCGTGGACCCCCCAGTCGCCTGTGCAAAAAGCCCTTCGGCGGTGATGATCAACAAAATCAGCACCAACCATCCCCATCGACGCGCATATGAACGGGTTTGAATTGTTTGAGTTGCAACTGTGGAGCTCATGATTTTCTATTGAGAAAAGATTTTAGTTTTGCAGCGAAAGAGCCTGATTCCAGCTCTGAGGGTTCCTCGCCCTCCAACATTTCATCAGCAAGACCATCGAGGTTAGTGAGGAAATTTGTTCCTGCGGGCGAATCTGCGATCAGAAAACGTTTCTCGCCATATTCCACCACGTGCAAGGCGTGGCGTGAGCCGAGTGATTTTGTTTCAACAATTATCAGGTTTGACTGACTTGCTGGCAATAAGCCGAATAATCGAGATTTTCGAAACCACCAAGCCCCTCCCAACAAGATGGCCAACACCACCAGCAGTGCACCAAAAATTCTGAGCACCACAGCCATAAGATTCACCGGCTTGGATTCATATTTCTCGCCGGGCGTGGAAAGACCATACACCCTCTGTGAAGCAGCAGATTCAAATTTTGACTTGGAGACCTTGGCTACCGTAGCATTGGTATCCCCGGTCGCGTTGAAATCCGGAGCTTTCGGCTCGGCGGCAGCTCCCGATTCCGCGAACAGCCAACCAACCGTCAGGCCAATCAGCCACAATCTGCATGTGCGATTTTTCATCATGTTCAACCTTGTAGGTTGGTGCACTCCGTTGCGGTTGGCTCCCTCCGACCCCGCCCTCCTTGGCGGCTCCTCGCACCCGAGTGGCCCGGAAAAAGATACCAACACTCCCTTTGTGCAGCACATGACGTGCCATTTTATGAAAAATTGGATTTATTCAACAAATTCCAAATAAATCAGAATTTATGGGAGGATATGAGTGTTTTAGCCTTTTAATTCTTTTAAAGGCTAATTTACTAGCTGATCTATTTGGCCACAATCTCCTTGATCCGAATCCCAAAATTGTCTTCAGCCACCACCACTTCGCCGCGGGCAACAAGTTTTTGATTCACAAACACATCTACACTGGCATTAGCAGGCTTGTCGAGTTGTACGACTGATCCAAGTTCCAAATCCAGCAACTCTTGCATGGTCATTTGGCAGTTGCCGAGTTCGGCTGTGAGTCTCACGGGCACATCAAGCAAAAAATCGAGGTTGGTATGCTGATCGGTCTCAGCACCTGCAGAACCAGACGCTGTCTCTGCAGCAGTCGCCTCTTTAGTTTTAGCCTCGGTTGCCTCGGTTGCCTCGGTTGCCTCGGTTGCCTCGGTTGCCTCGGTTGCTTCGGTTGCTTCGGTATCACTCATGGTTCGGTCCCCTGTTTAAGGTTTAAATCGTTCGTTAATTTGCACAGCAGCCTTTTGATCCCTATTGCCCAAGCGGCCAATATATTTGGTTTGCCCGGCCAGGATCACTTCCACCTGATCCAACCGCTTAGGATCCAGAGGAATAATGTCGCCTGTCTTCAGTTCCAACAACTCTCTGGCTAAAATCCTCAGATCGGACCATTGCGCTACCAATGGCATTTTCACCTTGTCGTAAGCAGAGTTCCACTCCTGTTTCGCTTGATGCCAATGGTCTTCTTCATCATCAACCACACTTTCTGATTGGTGAGCCAGATTGTGAACCAAGGGCTCCAGTCCTCGCACAGGAAAGAGCATCTGCATTTGATCCATGCAGTCTCCTATCTCAGCCTCAATGGAAATATGATAAAAGGTCTCATCCATACCGGACGAGGGAATGTGGCTGGGATCAGATTCATGTCCCAACATGCTCACACGCAGGGGTTCCTCAAACTTCCAGAAATTAGCCCATTCCCGCAGGGCAATCTGGCCAATCTGATCGATCATTGCCGTCTCCACCTCACGGATAGAGCGATCAGGATTCACGGCAAACCCTTTACCTCCCAGCATACGGTCGGCAATCGTGAGTCCCAACGGTTTGGAAATATCCAAGGCTCCAATGGCTTCAAATGGCTGGACCTTGAACAGTATCATGTGTCGTTCATGCGGAAATTGAGCGGCATATTTTGACAGGTCCACCACTTCAAGAGAGGCTTGCTCCATCAGTAGCTCAGTCCTCAAGAACAACGACAAACGAGCACCCAATGACCGAATAAGCGTTGAGTTATGTTGCTTAAATCGGTGAACCTCTGTGGAGGAAAGGGCGGCTTGTTTTCCAACGGTGAAGGTCCGTATCAAGCTGGCCGGCACATCCTCCTGCACCCCCGTCGGGCGATGTACTTGAATGCTTTCTTCGGGCGAACCGCCCTCAGGCGCATCCGTGCCCTCCTCGGCCATAGGATCATCGGCAAAACCCAGTACCGTATTGGGCATCCCTCCAACAGGGGAGGTCATATCCCGAAAAAGCCGTACTTCTGAATTTGGGTCAGGGCGCCAAGCCATAATTTTCCTCTATTGCATGATCCATTTGGCCACAACTATTTCATCAATGGGATGATGCGCGCCAAGGATGCGTTGATATTGATTCTTCAAATCATTCTCGATTTGCTTGCGAACAATCGGGTTGGACAATTCCTTAATATCGCGTTCTGCTAATCTATCCATGGTCAATGACTGTAATTTTTTAGAATTTTCATCGATTGCTCCCTTGAAACCCTTGTCCTTGTCATTTTTACGAGTGAGATAGATGTCCACGAGCAGATAACGCGAGCCACCGGAGTTGGCAGGATTGACGACGATGGATTCACCCT